>CABXSI010000092.1 GCA_902514865.1 uncultured SAR116 cluster alpha proteobacterium | reverse complement strand
ATAATTAATTTTTCATGTGGTCGTTAAGGCTAATTAGATTATAAAGGATTATAAATGTCAGCTCAACAAAGTACATTAATTAATAGAAGAAGAGTAAGAAGATCGTTTGGTAAAATTAGCGAAGTTGCAGAGATGCCAAACCTAATTGAAGTTCAAAGAAATTCTTACGAACAGTTTCTACAGATGTATGATCCAGTTGATGAAAGAATTGACGTTGGCTTGCAGGCTGTTTTTAATTCGGTTTTTCCAATAAAAGATTTTGCAGGTAGATCAATGTTAGAATTTGTTTCTTACACTTTAGAACACCCTAAATATGACGTTGACGAATGTCATCAAAGAGGTTTAACTTTTTCGTCTCCACTTAGATTAACTTTGCGTTTAATAGTATGGGACTTAGATCCTGATACTGGAGCTAAGTCAATTAGAGATATGAAAGAACAAGATGTTTATATGGGTGATATGCCTCTTATGACTCCAAATGGGACTTTCGTTGTAAATGGAACTGAAAGAGTTATAGTTTCACAAATGCATCGGTCTCCTGGAGTATTTTTTGATCATGACAAAGGTAAAACTCATGCATCTGGTAAGTTCCTCTTTGCTGCAAGGGTAATCCCTTATAGAGGATCTTGGTTAGATTTTGAGTTTGACCCAAAGGATATTTTAAATGTAAGAATTGATAGAAGAAGAAAATTACCTTGTACAACTTTTTTAATGGCATTACTAGATGATAATTCTGAGAAATATTTAGAAGAATGTAAAGAACAAAACCAAGAGCCTGATAGAACGCGACTTATTGGTATGACAAGAGAAGACATTTTAAAATATTTTTACCAATCACAGACATATCAATTAAAATCAGAAAAGTGGATTACCAATTTTGTTGCAGATAATTATAAGGGTCAAAGATTGAACTTTGATTTATTAGATGCTTCAAAAAATAAAATTGTTGCTAAAGCAGGCGAAAAAATTACCCAAAGAAAGATAAAATCCCTTTTAGAAGATGACTTAAAATTAATAGAAGTAGAGGAAGAAGAAATAATAGGAAAATTTATATCTGAAGATATTATAAATGAAAATACTGGTGAAGTTTATGCAGAAGCAGGTGAGGAAGTCACGGAAGATCTTTTGAAGTTATTCAAGTTAAATGATCTACATAACTTGAATATCCTATCTATAGATAGTTCTAATGTTGGTCCCTGGATAAGAAATACATTGTCATTGGATAAAAATGCTTCAAGGGAAGAGGCTTTAGTTGATATTTATAGGGTAATGAGACCTGGTGAACCGCCTGCTCCTGAAACGGCTGAGATTTTATTTAACAATTTATTTTTCGACGAAGAGAGGTATGATTTATCTGCCGTAGGTAGAGTTAAAATGTCAGCACGTTTGAACCTAAAAGTTGACGATAGTATAAGAGTTTTGAGAAAAATTGATGTCCTGGAAATTATAAAAGAACTTATTTCTCTTAAAGATGGTCATGGAGAAATTGATGATATAGATCATTTAGGTAATAGAAGGGTAAGGTCAGTTGGTGAGTTGTTAGAGAATCAATACCGGGTAGGCCTTTCAAGAATGGAAAGAGCAATAAAAGAAAGAATGAGCTCGGCAAATGAAATTGAAAATTTAATGCCTCAAGATCTTATTAATGCAAAGCCAGCAGCAGCTTCGCTTAGAGAATTTTTTGGCTCTAGCCAATTATCTCAATTTATGGATCAAACAAATCCTCTTTCAGAAATTACTCACAAAAGAAGAGTTTCTGCACTTGGCCCAGGGGGGCTTACAAGAGAAAGAGCTGGATTTGAAGTTAGAGACGTCCATCCAACACACTATGGTAGAATATGTCCTATTGAAACACCAGAAGGACCCAATATAGGGCTAATAAATTCTTTGGCAACTTTTGCTCAGATTAATCAATATGGTTTTATTGAAACGCCTTACAGGAAAGTTGAAAACGGTAAAGTTACTAAAGATGTTGTTTACGTTTCCGCTATTGAAGAAGGTAAGTTTACAATTGCACAAGCTAATGCAGAATTAGATAGCTCTGATAATTTT
>CABXSI010000091.1 GCA_902514865.1 uncultured SAR116 cluster alpha proteobacterium | reverse complement strand
TTCACATTTTGGAGTCTAATATCACATCACCTGAAAACACAACTTCTTTTGGCGATAAAGAATTTGGTATGGAGTTATGCTTTGATAAATATTTTCGAACTTCTTTTAAGTGTTGTTCGTTATCATATTTCCAAATAGCAGTAACCTGATTTTTGATTGATTTATTCTGTATCATTTTAAAATCAATTTTAAATTTATCTTTCAGTGTATTTTCCATAATTTTTTGGGATATAGCGATAAACATCTCTGCATGCTGTTCATTTTGAAATGTGCGCACTGTTATTCTCATAATAGACATAAATTTAAAAACCCTAACAAATGATATTCAATTGCAATTAAACACATCTTATTAATGATTTGAAGAATTACAAATTTTTTATATCATTACCTTAAATTGAAATTGTTAAGAGGAATTTATGTCCAAAGCTATAGTTTTAAGAAATCACGGAAAATCAAATGTTTTAAAATTAGAAGATGTTATTGTTCAAAAACCCAAAGATAACGAATTGCTCATTAAACAAACTGCAATTGGAGTTCACTTTCATGATATTTATGTTAGGTCTGGATTATATAAAACACTTGAGTTGCCCGGTATATTAGGATTAGAAGCCGTCGGTATTGTCCAAGATATTGGTAATAAAAGTAGAGATTTTAACATTGGAGATAGAATTGGCTACATAACCAGAAATTATGGAGCGTATGCAAGTCATAGAGTAATCGATAGTAAGCTTGCTATAAAAATACCTAGCTATATTTCTGATGATGTAATTGCCACTAACTTTTCAAGAGCAATAACAGTTCAAATGTTAATGGAGCAAGTAACTCAAGTAAAACCTAATGATACTATTTTAATAACAGCTGCTACTGGAGGAGTAGGGAGACTTTTTTCTCAATGGGCAAAATCGAAAGGTGCATCTGTAATTGGGAGTGTAGGTAATGATGAAAAAATATCGTTAGCTCATTCACTTGGCTGTGACCATGTATTTACTTATAACCAAAAAGACTTTGTAACTCAAATAATGGATATAACTAAGGGTAATGGTGTTGATAAAGTGTTTGACTCAGTAGGAAAGGACACTTTTGAAAACTCTTTAAAAAGTATAAGTGCATGTGGACATTTAATAAATTTCGGACAATCATCGGGTCCGGTAGAACCAATATCTATGTCTACTCTAGCTAGTAAATCCCTTACAATTTCAAGGCCCATCCTTTTTGATTACATATCTAACTCCAACTTATACAAAAAAATGGCTAATTCTGTTTTTAGTGCTTTTCAAAACAATCTAATAAAAATACCAAAATTACAGCCTTATAAACTTAAAGACGCCTCTTTAGCACACGATGTGCTAGAGTCTAGAAAAGGCGGAGGAAGTGTATTTTTGACACCCTAAAAAATTTTAATAAATTGAAACATTATTTAAAGGTATAACTTATGACAACAAAATTAGTCTGGAAAAACCCAAATGCCATTGTAAGTTGCGAGTGGCTTCATAATAATTTGAACAGTCCAGATATAAGAATATATGATTGTACAACTTATCTACATTATAAAGAGAATGATCCATCTCTTCCTTATATTGTTGAAAGTGGTAGAGAAAAGTATGAAATAAATCATATAAAAAACTCCAGCTTCATGGATCTTCATTTGGATTTATCTGATAAAAAAAGTCCGTACAGGTTTACATTACCAAAGCTAGAAAAACTGGCAGAAAAATTTAAAAATTTAGGCGTTGGCACTGATTTTCATATAATATTATATTCTAGAAATGGTGCGCAATGGTCAGCTCGCCTTTGGTGGATGCTTAGATCTGTAGGGATAGATAACGTAAGCATATTAGATGGAGGCTTTAAGGAATGGGAACAGAATGATCTACCTACCTCACAAACAAGTTTAAACTATTCACCATCTGATTTTAAATTTACTCCAAGAGAGAATGTTTTTGTTAATAAAGATTTAGTAATCAATGCCATTAGCAACCCAGATTTTATAATATTAAATTCTCTAACTGCAGATATCCACGAAGGTAAAAACCCAAGATATGGAAGACGAGGAAAAATACCAAGCAGTAAAAATATACCTTTTC
>CABXSI010000090.1 GCA_902514865.1 uncultured SAR116 cluster alpha proteobacterium | reverse complement strand
ACGGACTTTGTAGCTAGGAATGATTTATTCCAAAATTTTGTTAAAACGTGCAGCAATCTTGTCTTATCAAGCAAAAATGATATTAATGCATTACAAAATCTTCCTTTTCCAAATACTGATAGAACTGTGAAGCAAGAACTTGCCAATAATATTGCTACCATTGGTGAAAATATGAATATAAGAAGAGTAGAGTTTTTAGAAGTATCCGAAGGTATAATGGTATCATATGTTCATAACAGTGTTGCCAACGGACTAGGAAGACTAGGTGTTTTGGTATCTTTGGAATCTAAAGCTAAAAATAATGATTTATTAGAGATTGGAAAACAAGTGGCGATGCATATAGCAGCTACCTCTCCTAAATCATTGAATATTGAAGATTTGGATCCTGAAATTGTTGAAAGAGAGAAACAAGTTCTTATAGATCAGGCAATGTCTTCAGGAAAGCCTAAAGAAATAGCTGAGAAGATGGTTCAAGGTAGAATGAATAAATTTTATCAAGAAGTTGTATTAAATGAACAAGTGTCTGTTATAGATGGTGAGACTAAAATTAAAGATCTTGTAAAAAAATTATCTTCGGACATTAATCACGATGTTAAGATTATGGATTTTAAAATTCTTAAGTTAGGTGAAGGTATTGAGGTAGGTGAAAGTAATTTTGCGGCAGAAGTTGCAGCAACCGCGGGTATCTAATTATAATTTAAAATTATGGAATGAAATTGACTAATTTTAAATGGAATAAAATTCTTCTTAAAATTTCTGGTGATTCATTTGGGATTAACACATCTGTTGTACAATCATTCGCTAATCAGATAAAAAAAGTAGTTAATTCAGGCTTGCAAATCTGTATTGTAGTTGGTGGTGGTAATATTTATAGGGGCGTATCTAGTAGTAATAATGGAATGGATAGGGCTACTGGGGATTATATGGGTATGTTGGCAACTGTTATGAATAGTCTAGCCATTCAAAATGCAATGGAAAAGTTAGGCGTTCAAACAAGAGTTCAGTCCGCCCTACCAATATCTGCCGTATGTGAGCCTTATATAAGAAGAAGAGCAAAAAGACATATGGAAAAAGGAAGAGTTGTAATTTTTGCTGCTGGAACTGGTAATCCATATTTTACAACTGATACTGCAGCAGCTCTTAGGGCATCTGAAATGAATTGTGATGCAATTGTCAAAGCTACTCTTGTAGATGGAGTATATTCAGCTGATCCTAAAAAAGACAATAAAGCGTTCAAATTTGACACCCTTAGTTATTTAGATGTTTTAAGTAAAGATTTGAAGGTTATGGATGCTTCAGCCATCTCTCTTGCAAGAGAAAATAAAATTCCTATTATAGTTTGTTCTATAATTAAAGATGAAAATCTTAATAAGGTTTTAAACGGTCAAGGAACATATACTCTAATTACTGATTAAAGGGAGGATTTATGGTAGATATGAACGCCACTGAAATTAAACTTCGAATGAGCAAAGCAATTGATAGTTTTAAAAAAGATTTAACTACATTAAGAGTTGGTAGAGCATCATCATCAATGCTTGATCAAATAAATGTAAATGCTTATGGCAACTCCATGCCTATAAATCAAATTAGTACGATAAGCGTTCCAGAAGCAAGGTTATTATTAGTTTCAGTTTGGGATAATTCACTTGTATCAATCACTGAAAAAAGTATTAGAGAAAGTCCATTAGGTCTAAACCCAATGGTTGAAGGTAACGTTATTAGAATAGCAATTCCAGCTTTGTCTGAAGATAGAAGGGTGGAAATAACAAAAGTTGCTGCAAAGTATGCAGAAAATGCAAAAATTGCTGTCAGGAATATCAGAAGAGACAATATTGAGCACACTAGAAAGCTTCAAAAAAATAGTGAAATAAGTGAAGATCAAAAGCATAGGGACGAATTACTTATTCAAGATATTACTAACGAAGTTATTCGTAGCATTGATGATGTTTTGTCCAAAAAAGAAAAAGAAATTTTAGAAAATTAATTATGAAACTTAATCATCTGGCTATCATAATGGACGGCAATAGGCGTTGGGCAGTTTCTAACAATTTACCCTCTTATCATGGACACCAAAAGGGCGCTGATAATT
>CABXSI010000089.1 GCA_902514865.1 uncultured SAR116 cluster alpha proteobacterium | reverse complement strand
AACGCAATCCAAAAACAAATCTATGATCTAATAATTATTAACTTTGCTAATCCTGATATGGTTGGTCATACTGGTGATTTGAAGGCGGCAATCAAAGCTGTTGAAACTGTAGATTATGCGGTAGGGAAAATAAAAAATGCGTTAGATAAAACTAATGGGATTATGCTGTTAACAGCTGATCATGGTAATTGTGAAATAATGAAAAACTTAGAAACAAATTTACCACACACCTCTCATACTTGTAACAAAGTCCCCTTAATACTTATCTGTAGTAATAACAACTTTAAATTAAAAAATGGGAAGCTAGCTGATATCGCTCCTACAATTTTAGATATAATGTCCCTTCCTACTCCAAAAACTATGAATGGCTCGTCTTTGTTAGTTAAATAAGTACTTCTTAAATAAAATTTCTATAGTAGCTACTCTAAATATATTCTATATTGATTTTAAGAAAATTCATTCAACACAAAGGTAAAATAAAAATGATTGCAAAAATCTCTTCTAGTAATAAGAATTTATTTTTACTATTGTTTTTGTTTCTAAACCTGTTTTCTCTTCCATTGCATCTGGCTAAAGCAGAAAATCGACAAGAAACTTATAAGCAACTTAATCTCTTTGGTGATGTTTTTCAAAGAGTTCAAGAACAATATGTTGAAGAAGTTACAGATAAAAAGCTTATCGAGTCTGCTATCTCAGGAATGTTGCAATCCCTTGACCCACACTCATCATATTTAAGTCCTGAATCTTATCAAGATATGCAAGTAAAAACCAAGGGTACGTTTGGTGGTTTGGGAATAGAAATTACTATGGAAGATGGTGTTGTCAAAGTTGTGTCACCTATTGACGATACCCCTGCAGCAAACGCGGGTATGAAATCTGGTGATTTAATAATTGGTATTAATGGTGAATCGATTAGAGGCCTATCCATAAATGAAGCTGTATCACAACTACGTGGACCAATTGGGAGCAAAATTATAATTACAGTCGTACGTGATAAGAAAGATCCTTTTGAAATTGAAATAGTAAGAGACGTTATTAAGATTAGATCTGTCAGACATAACATTATTAAAAACATAGCATATGTCCGTTTAACTACTTTTTCAGATACAACTACTTCTGGTATGGAAAAGTCTATAAATGAGATAAAAAAAGAAACTGGAGACAAATTTCAAGGCCTTATACTGGACTTAAGGAATAATCCTGGAGGGCTTCTAAATCAATCTATATCAGTCACTGACTCTTTTCTTAATCAAGGAGAGATAGTCTCCACACAAGGTAGAAAGGACGATGATACTTCAAGGATATTTGCTAAAAAAGGAGATGTTATAGATGGTAAACCACTAATAGTTTTAATAAATAGTGGTTCTGCTTCAGCAAGTGAAATTGTGGCAGGAGCTCTAAAAGACCACTCAAGGGCTATAATAGTAGGAACACGAAGTTTTGGTAAAGGATCTGTTCAATCTATAATACCGCTCGCAGGAAATGGCGCTATGAGACTTACAACCGCAAGATATTATACGCCTAGTGGTATTTCCATTCAAGCTAAAGGTATTGAGCCCGATATTATCGTTGAAGCAGGAATAACTGAATCAAAAAACAAAAGTTTAGAAAACAGACGAGAAGAAAATTTAAGAGGCGCATTAGACAAAAAAGAAGACACTAATGAACAGAAAAATGAAAATGTAAAGGAATTAAGTCCTGTAGAAAAACTTCTTCAAGACAATCAGATTTCTAGAGCAGTTGATCTTATAAGAGGTATTAACCTTTTCAGTAACAATTTTAAAAACACTTCAACAGCTACAATAAATAAGAAATCAATTTTAAATAAAGTGAGTAATGCTAAAAATTGAGCATAAATAAAAATAATATCCCGCTATTTGAACGACCTTATCGATCATGTGTTGGGCTTATGGTTTTCAATAAAGACGGAAATGTTTTTTGTGGTCAGCGTCTTGATAATAAAGCCGAGGCATGGCAATTGCCTCAGGGGGGAATAGATGAAGGTGAGCTTCCAATAGAAGCCGGCTTTAGAGAATTAAGAGAAGAAACTAGTATAACCAATGTAGAATTTGTTAGTGAATATCCAGAATGGTTAAATTACGACATTCCTTTAC
>CABXSI010000088.1 GCA_902514865.1 uncultured SAR116 cluster alpha proteobacterium | reverse complement strand
CAGTCTCAACTCTACTTGCAATATTTACCGATTGACCAATTATGCTAAGTCTTTGGTTGCCAGCATTACCTAACATTCCAACTATAGCTTCTCCATAGTGTATACCAACTCTAACATCAAAATTAATGTTATAATTTTCTAAAAAAACATCTTTTTTAGTATCAACATCTTTTAATATTTCTAGAGCTGCTTGAGTGCATCGATAAACTGAGTCAATTTTATTATCAATCCCAAAAGCAGCAAGAAATGCATCTCCAACAAAATTATTTATATCCCCTCCATTTTTTTTGACTATTGTTCCCATATCATCAAAATATCTATTTAGAATATACATAACGTCGTATGAAGGAAGTTGTTCGCTTAGTGGAGTAAAAGCAACTATATCAACAAACATTAATGCAAGACGTTTTGTACTTCCAATGGATCCTACTGAGTTTTTTGTCATTTGATTTGCCAAAACTAGATCTTTTTGATCAAGTAATAACCTTTTTAATTTCACATTACCTTTTACCTTTGTCTGACACGCTAATCTAATATTAGAAGGTAATTCTAACTTGTCTGATAAAGCTTGTTCTGATTTACTTTTGGGATGTAAATTGTCTTCGCCTGAAAGTATTTCTACCCTACATGTTGAGCACATTCCAAGACCTCCACAAGCATGAAGATGTTGGATATCATTTCTTAATGATGCTGTAAGTATAGTTTCATCTTCTGAAATATTTATTTCAGTGTCATCAGGAGACAGATTTATTTTAAACATATTTATATTATTGTTCATAATAACAGAATAATGGTTAAAAAATTAGTTATCAATACTTCACTTAAAAAAAATGATGTAATATTTGTTTTATTAAGTACACAGTAATAAATAAATTATTATTTATGGATACATATTAAATGAAATATAAATCACTTGAAGAAATCCAACAAAATCCAGTTTGGATAAAGTTACAATCTAGGGGTACAGATAAAAAAGAACTCGATAAACAATTTCTATCTTTATCTGAAGAAGAAAAAGTTATTGCAATTGACTTGTTTGAGTCCTTGAAAGTAGTGATGGAAGAAATGCTTAAGGAAAAAAAAACTCATCATTAAATTAAATTTATGACGTGTTTGAAGATATTATATGAAGCCAAAATTCAATATTTCCTTATTTTACAAAATTGACAAAATTATAAAATTTTCTTGTTATTTTATAATAATCCTAACAATAATTATAATATGGCTAAAATTTAAATTTTGATAATTTAAAATCTTTTATAAATTTATTATTTATACAATTGTATCAATATGATAACGTAAATAATCAATTTTTAAATTGGAAATTAAATGTCACGATTCATAACCTTGGTTTTTACAATCTGTATTTTTAATTTTAAATCTTTTGCATTTGAACCATATTCCGGAATTTCCTGCCATAATTCAAATGTTAGAGGTAAAGTAGAGTTTTTTTTTAAACATGATGAAAACTTCATATATGCAACAGCATATAAAAGAGTAAATGGTGAGTTTATTAGGATAGGTAACGTTGTTGGGCAGAAGGTTTCGTCATTTATATTATTTGAAGACAATACGATAGATAAAAATTTAAATTTTGCATGGCATATAGACATGGTTACCAAAAATTTAAAACCTTTTATATTAACGGTTACTGATAAAAATAAATTCAAAATACCTGATAAGCTAGATTGTATTAGTAAAAACTTTTGGTTCTAAAAATAGATATAGGTGCTCATATGGCTAAATCTTATATTATGATAGATAATGATAAAACAAGAGTTACACGTTGGTTATTTGAGCCAGGAGAAGATACGGGTGAACATATTCATGAATATGATTATGTGGTTGTTCCTATGAAAGATGGAAAACTTAAAATTGTGAACCATGATGGCAAAGTATCCATAAGTGAACTTGCTGAGGGTATAAGTTATTTTAGAAGTAGGGGTGTAAATCACAATGTCATTAATTATAATGATTTTCCATTTTCATTTGTTGAAATAGAGTTTAAGTAAACTGAAATACATTAAATTTTTAAACTAAGAGTGATTTGAAATTTGAGAAATGGGATGGGAAAATATTATGAATGCCAAATTTGATAAATTTAAAAAGGCTGGTGCTGTTACACAGACTGTTACTCAAATCTGGAACAAAGTAGGTACTTTAAGGTT
>CABXSI010000087.1 GCA_902514865.1 uncultured SAR116 cluster alpha proteobacterium | reverse complement strand
GCTTCTCAGCTAATTTCAAATAGAGCTGAAACTCAGTATTATGAGACTATTTTTTTTCAAGCATCAAAATATTTTGAGGGTTTAGTAAAAATTATCATTCATACAAAGGATAGAGCTAAAACTTCTAATACTTTCAAGATTGAAAAAAATTATGATTTGAAGGCTGATAATATAATTCAAAATGATCTCTCATTTTCAGACACTGTGTCTATGAGAATTAATACAAAACTAACATTTGATAATTTCGTAGTTGGTAGCACTAATCATATGCCCTATGCAGCTTCAAAAAGGATATGTGATACCAACACTTTGATTTATAATCCACTTTATATTTATGGCAACGTTGGGATGGGAAAAACTCACTTGTTGAATGCAATTGCTATAGATTTAATGCAAAACAATCCAAACATGAAAATTTCCTTAATGTCAGCAGAACGTTTCATGTATCAGTTTATAAAAGCTATAAGACAAAAAAACACATTAAAGTTTAAGGATCAATTTAGATCTATCGATGTTTTAATAATTGATGATATTCAATTTATTGGGGGAAAAGGCTCAACTCAGGAAGAGTTTTTCTATACATTTAATAACTTGATAGACGATGGCAAACAAATTATTATTTCATCTAATAAATCACCAGTTGAGTTAATTGACTTAGAAGAAAAATTAAAATCAAGATTAGGAGGAGGTCTAGTCGTTGATTTTCTCCCGACAAATTATGAATTAAGACTGGATATACTAAGAAAAAAAGTTAACTTATCTGGGCTTCATATACCATTAAATGTTCTTCAGTTTTTAGCTAATAAGATTGTTAGTAATATAAGAGAATTAGAAGGTGCTTTAAATCGAATTTGGGCAAACCACGAACTTACAGGTGACGATATAAATCTAGAAAACACTGAACGCTTATTATCTGATATATTGTTAGTTAATGAAAAAAATATATCTATTAAATTTGTTCAAGAACAAGTTTCTGTATTCTTTAATTTAAAGTTATCGGATATGACTTCTTCTAGACGTTCAATTAGTGTTGCCAGGCCTAGGCAAATTGCTATGTATATTTGTAAATCTATAACTAGTTTTTCTTATCCTGAGATAGGAAAAGCGTTTGGAGGAAAAGATCATACTACTGTAATGCACGCAGTCAAAAAGATTGAAGGATTATTACTTGAGGATCAAAAATTGAAAAAACAACTTTATGAACTAAAAAAATCTATTGTTTCTATTTAATAATGCCTTTTTCAAATGAAGATTGCTAATACGTAATTGCTTGCTGAAACAAGTCTAAACATGTTATAAAAAATCATTAATATTTATCTTTATTTGCAAGCGATTGAGGTTAAATTATGAATTTTACAATTGATAGAAACGCACTTCTTAAACCACTTGGTCATATATATTCTGTTGTTGAAAGAAGAAACACAATCCCAATTTTGTCTAATGTACTAATAGAAACAAATTCCTCAAAAGTATCATTTACAGCTACAGATATGGATATGGATATTGTGGAAGTTACAGCTTGTGTCGTTTTTAACCAAGGGAAAATAACATTAGCAGCTCATACACTTTATGACATTGTAAGAAAACTTCCTGATGGAGCTGAAATTAAAATTGAACTTGTTGATTTTAATGTCCAAGTTTCAGCGGGTAAATCAAAATTTATTCTTCCAACTTTATCAGTGGACGATTTTCCTATAATGACGGAAATTGAAAAAGGCAATGAATTTTCTATAGAAGCTATTGACCTTGCAAATCTGATTGATAACACTAAATTTGCTATTTCCTCAGAAGAAACGAGATATTATTTAAATGGTATTTTTTTTCATGTTCCTGAATCAAATAATGATAAGTTAAGGGCTGTTGCAACAGATGGGCATCGCTTAGCTCAAGCTGAAATTCCGCTTCCTGAAGGTGCTGAAGCTATGCCTGGTATAATTTTGCCGAGAAAAGCTGTTGGCGAAATAAGAAAACTAACCGATGGAACCGAGGGTAAAATTAAAATTATTATTTCTAACACAAAAGCTAAATTTATTTTTCCAAATTCTGTTTTGACAACAAAATTGATAGATGGTTCATTTCCGGATTATCAAAGAGTTATCCCAAAAGAAAATCTAAATAAATTGGTAGTTTTAAACTCTGATTTTTCAAAAGCAATTGATAGAGTTTCTACTGTATCTATGGA
>CABXSI010000086.1 GCA_902514865.1 uncultured SAR116 cluster alpha proteobacterium | reverse complement strand
TATGATCATATTAAAAAATGTGTCAGCATTCATTTGCATTTCATTAGCGTCTTTTATGTAAGTATTTAGTCCGCCTGTAGAAATAGACCCTGAAAAAGATCTAAGTACATTTATGTTAATAGGATCAATAGGACCTGATGAAACTCCAAAGCTAACTATTCTTCCCTTTGGAGCTAGGCAGCCTATTCCTTTTAAAAAGGTATCTTTTCCAACTGAGTCATATATGACATCCACCCCTTTGTTATTTGTAATTTCTAAGACTTTCTTGTCAAAGTCATCTTTTAAATAATTAATAGTAAAACTACATCCGTTTTGTTTAGCAATTTTTTCTTTTTCTTGAGAACTTACTGTTCCGATAACGTTTGCTCCAATTTTTTTTGCCCATTGACAAAGAATTTGTCCAACTCCTCCCGCTGCAGCATGTACAAGTACATTGTCATGCTCTTTTAATTTATATGAATGGTTAATTAGGTATTGAGAAGTTAAACCTTGCAAGGTAGACGCAGCAGCAATTTTAAGATCAACTTCTTTTTTAAGCTTAATAGTTCTATCTTGATCTAAATTCATAAACTGTGAAAAAGAACCTAGATTCATACAATGTGTAACTTTATCTCCAATATTAAATTTGGTAACATTAGAACCAATTTCTCTTACCGTTCCAGATGCTTCCATTCCAAGTACTGCAGGTAAATTCTTGAGTGGATAGGTACCTCTTCTTTGATTGATATCTATAAAATTTAATCCAGCAAATGAGTGTTCTATTAAAATTTCGTTTGAGCCTAACTCTTTTAAGTTAACTTCTTCTATTTTTAAGACATCCAAAGATCCTTGCTCATAAATTTTAATCGCTTTAGTTATCATAAAACACACCTATAAATTAAATAAAAAATTTTCTAATATTTCCTTTCCACCCTCACTACCAAACGATTCTGGATGATATTGAATTCCATAAATAGGATACAATTTATGACTGATTGCCATAATTTCACCACTAAAAGAAACTTCGTTTATATCAAGTAAAGAACTTTTATTATCTATATCTTGTGAAACCCCGTTTATAACAAAACAACCTGGTAAAGATTTTGTCTCAACAATTAGCGAATGATATCTCATTATTTCTATATTTTGAGGTATTTTTTTATGTATTCCTTTTTGGTCATGTAATAAAAATGAAGTTTTTCCATGCATTGGTTCTTTTGCATGAATGATTTTACCTCCAAATGAATGAACTATACCTTGCATACCTAAACATATGCCTAGGATTGGTATTTTTGGACCAAACTTTAGGATAATTTCTTGACAAACTCCAAAATATTTTTTTTCTTCAGGTGATCCTGGACCAGGTGAAATTATTATTTTGTCAGGTTTATTAAGTTTTAAATCATTAAGACATAATTGATCATTTCTTTTTACTATTATTTTGGTTTTTATGCCTGATGTTTTTTTATCCAAAATTTCACCACAATATTGAAATAGATTGAAAGTAAATGAATCATAATTATCTATTATTAAGACCTTCACACTACTTACTCTCTCCAAATGATTCTAAAACTGTCTTCATAGCAGCTAGTTTTCTTTCAATTTCTAAATACTCTTTATCTGGATCTGAATCATAAACATTACCACCACAAGTTTGAGCAAAAGCTTTCTTACCTTTTACAAAAATTGATCTAATTGGAATGGCAAATGTACAATCTCCGTTAAATCCAAACTGTCCTATCGCTCCACCATATGGGCCTCTACCGTCTTTTTCAATTTCATTAATTATTTTCATAGCTTCTATTTTAGGAGCGCCAGACAAAGTGCCAGCTGGAAAATTTGAGGCTAAAGCAGAGAACATATCCTCATCATCATTAATTATACCAGCAATTTCAGACGATATATGTTGTACATGAGAATATTTTTTTATATCCATAAGGTTTCTAACTTTGACAGTACCAAATTTAGCGACTCTACCTAAATCATTTCTATGTAAATCTACTAACATATTATGTTCAGCTATTTCTTTACTATCATTTAGTAACTCTCTGGCTAATTTTAGATCCTCTGCTTTATCGGCTCCTCGTTTTGTTGTTCCAGCTAAAGGAAAAGTTTCCATCTCTCCGTTTTTAAGCCGAAAGAGAAGTTCTGGTGACGCTCCAATGATTATTTGATCATCAAACTTCATAAAATACATATGAGGGGATGGATTTAAGATTCTTAATTTTGCATATATTTTA
>CABXSI010000085.1 GCA_902514865.1 uncultured SAR116 cluster alpha proteobacterium | reverse complement strand
ATTACTAGATCAAAGTTTTCAAGAAATGACAAGCATTGAAGGCTCAGTTGTTGCTGGAACGGTATTGTCAGTTGAAAAAGATATGATTTTAATTGACGTAGGCCTGAAGTCTGAAGGAAGAGTTCCATTAAGAGAATTTGGAAATAATGAAGAAGATATTAAAATCAATCCAGGGGACGTAGTTGAGGTTTATATTGAGAGGTTAGAAGATATTAACGGACATGCAATATTAAGTAGAGAAAAAGCAAGGCGAGAAGAATCATGGGTTAATCTTGAAAAAGCTCTCGAAAAACAACAAAGGGTTAATGGAGTTATATTTGGAAAAGTAAAAGGTGGTTTTACAGTTGATCTTGAGGGAGCAACTGCTTTTTTACCTGGAAGTCAAGTCGACATAAGACCTATCAAAGACTTAGGTATTTTAATGGGTACGCCTCAACCATTTCAAATTCTGAAAATGGATAGAAGAAGGGGTAACATTGTCGTATCACGTAGAGCTGTTTTGGAAGATAGTAGAGCTGAAGCCAGGTCTGAACTTGTTGCTAATCTTGAAGAAGGTCAGGTTCTCCAAGGTGTTATAAAAAACATTACTGATTATGGAGCTTTTGTTGATTTAGGTGGTGTAGATGGACTGTTGCATGTAACAGATATATCGTGGAAAAGAATAACACATCCCTCAGAGGCTTTGCAAATTGGTGAATCCGTTCAAGTTAAGGTTATAAAATTTAATGACGAAACACAAAGAATTTCGTTAGGAATAAAACAACTTACTGAGGATCCGTGGTTAAAAGTATTTGAACGTTTCCCAGTTGGTTCAAAAATGAAGGGTATCGTAACTAACATTACAGATTATGGTTCCTTTGTAGAGTTAGAAGACGGAATAGAAGGACTAGTGCACGTCTCCGAAATGAGTTGGACAAAAAAAAATGTCCACCCAGGAAAAATAGTTTCAACATCCGAAAAAATCGAAGTAATGGTACTGGAAATAGATGTTCAAAAGAGGCGAATTTCTCTAGGAATAAAACAGTGTGTTGATAACCCATGGGAAGAATATAAATCAAATAATAAAGTTGGAGCAACTATTGAAGGTGAGATAAGGAATATAACCGAATTCGGTTTATTTATAGGACTATCTGAAGATATAGATGGTTTAGTTCATCTTTCAGATTTAAGTTGGGATGGAAATGGTGACGATTTAATAAAAACTTATTCTAAAGGAACTTTAATCAAAGCTAAAATATTGGACATTGATATAGAAAAAGAGCGTATTTCACTTGGGATCAAGCAGTTAACTGAAGACATAACAGCAACAGAAATAGGAAATATAAGAAAAGGTTCAACGGTTACTTGCACAATTTCAAATATTACTGATAGCGGTCTTGAGGTAAACGTTGGGGACAATCTTAAGGGATTTATAAAGAAAGGTGATCTATCACGTGAAAGAGCTGATCAAAAAACTGATAGATATGGTGTGGGTGATAAAGTTGACGCTGCTGTTATTAATATTGATAAAAAAGGTAGAAAAATTGCACTTTCAATTAAAGCAAAAGAGATAGAAGAAGAGAAGAAGGCTATGGCTGAGTACGGGTCATCTGATAGTGGTGCAAGTTTAGGTGATATTTTAGGCGCTGCATTGGCTAAGAAAGATACAAATTCTTCATAATAATTTAAAAGGTAAAGTATTGAATAAGTCAGATTTAATAATAAAAATTGCTAATATTAATCCTGAATTGTATCAAAAAGATGCAAGTAAAATAATTAATGTATTTTTTAACACCATCAGTTTAGCATTGAGTAAAAATGAAAGAATTGAATTACGAGGTTTTGGAGTTTTTGATGTTAAGAAAAGAGACGCTCGAATAGCTAGAAATCCTAAGAACGGAGCTGTTGTAGCTGTACCGTCAAAAAGTATTCCTTTCTTCAGAATGGGCAAAAAGATGAAAGATCGTATCAACAAATGATACTTGTAAGCTCGATTTGTCATCTAATTTATATGCAATGAAACACTCATTTGAGATCAAGATTTGTGGTATAAATGACCAAGTTTCAATGAATGCTGCCATGAATATTGGTGCTAATTATATAGGTTTAGTTTTTTTTCGTAAATCTCCTCGGTATTTATCTATAGCCCATGCTAAATTACTTACAAAAAACAGAAATAAAAAATCTAAAATAGTTGCTCTTACCGTCAACCCTGAGGATAAATTTTTATTAGAGATTAAAAAAAATATAAATCCAGATTT
>CABXSI010000084.1 GCA_902514865.1 uncultured SAR116 cluster alpha proteobacterium | reverse complement strand
GAAAACTGACTAAATGAGGATAAAATATGTTTACAGGCATTGTTAGCCATGTTGCAAAAGTTGAGAATATAAGCCATCCTAATGATTGGGAATTATCAATTTCTATTATGAAATCTTCACAATTAGATAATTCTTTTGATTTTAATCAATTAAAAATTGGTGCATCTATTTCATGCTCAGGTATTTGTTTAACATTAAAAAAAATTACTGATAATTTATTATTTTTTGACGTAAGTGATGAAACTCGGTCTAAGACTAATTTTCTTAACTGGAAGGTTGGAACAGTAATTAACTTAGAAAAATCATTAAAAGTCGGAGATGAATTAGGTGGTCATTTTGTATATGGTCATGTAGATACTGTTGGTAAAATTAGATCTATCGAAAAAATAAATGGATCATATAAATTAACTTTTGTTATAGAAGATAAATTTATGAAATATTTTGCACCAAAAGGTTCTGTTTCTATTGATGGTGTCTCTTTAACAGTCAATGAAGTGTTATTTAAAGCTTTTACTGTAAATATTATTCCACATACATGGGCTAACACAAGTTTTTTAAACTTTAAGGTAAATACAGTTGTTAACCTCGAAGTTGACATTTTGGCTAGGTATTTAGAGAGATTTAATGTTAATAAGTAAATGTGTATATTCATAAATATATAAAGTTTTTCTTGGAGTTGAAATGGGTTTGTCTAAAATTGAAGAGGTTATAGAAGATGCTTCAAAGGGTAAAATTTTCATACTTGTAGATGATGAAGACAGAGAAAACGAGGGAGATTTGTGTGTTTTAGGTGAGCATGCATCACCTGAAGCCATAAACTTTATGGCAAAATATGGAAGAGGGCTTATCTGCTTATCTTTAACTCGAATTCAGTCTGAAAAATTAGGACTTTCTCTTATGGAACGAAGAAATGAAGGTAGGTTTGAAACAGCTTTCACAGTTTCTATAGAAGCAAGTGATGGTGTTACTACTGGAATTTCAGCGGGTGATAGATCGTTAACAATTAAAACTGCAATAAATTTAAACGTTTCTAAAAATGAAATAACAACACCTGGTCATGTTTTTCCTCTTATTGCAAAAGATGGTGGAACATTGATAAGAGCTGGTCATACTGAGGCTGTGGTAGATATTGCTAAGCTAGCAAATTCAAACCCTTCAGGGGTTATTTGTGAAATAATGAAAGATAATGGGGAGATGGCAAGATTGCCAGACCTTATCAAATTTTCAAAAAAACATAAAATTAAAATTGCATCTATTTCAGATTTAATCTCCTACAGACGTAAACATGAATTTTACATTAGAAGAGTTTCAGAATCTATTTTGGAAAGTAAATTTGGAGGTATCTGGCGAGTAATTGTTTTCAAAAATATTATCGATAATTCTGAACACATTGCTTTAGTCAAAGGAATGATTAATAAGATAGATACTATTTTAGTAAGAGTTCACGCATTAGATTTATTGTCAGATGTGCTAGGAGATCAGTCAAGTCATAGGACTGGGTCAGAACTATCTTCTGCAATGGAAACTATTTCAAATAATAAAAGTGGAATAATTATACTAATAAGAGATTTATCTTCAGAATCTTTATCCAATAAATTTTCTAGAAATACAAATATTTCAACTAAAAATTTAAAAAGTATTAGAGATTATGGTGTTGGGGCACAAATTTTATTAGATCTAGGCGTTAAGAATATGACAATTTTATCTAACACAAAGGCTACTGCAATTGGTTTGGATGGGTTTGGTCTAAGCATCAAAAGTTGGAAACAATTAGGTTAATCAAATGTTAAAAAATAAAAAAGTTCTTTTGGTTTGTTCTCCATATTACAAGAAAATTACTGAAAATTTGGTAGCGGGTGCTTTAAAGGTTCTTAAATCAAATTCTGTTGAATATAAAATTATAAATGTTCCTGGTGCGTTAGAAATAGCTCCTTTAATTAAAATTTACTCAGAAAAATTACCACAGAATAATTTTTTTGATGGCTTTATTGCGTTGGGATGTGTAATAAGAGGGGAAACTTACCATTTTGAAATTGTTTCAAACGAGTCAGCTAGGGCGTTAAATGAATTATCAATAACTTATTCATTACCTATAGGAAATGGAATTTTGACTGTTGAGAATAAAGGCCAAGCAATGGAGAGATCAGATCCTGCAAAACTTAATAAAGGAGCAGGAGCTGCTCTTGCATGTCTGTCTTTAATTAAGCACAAAAATAATATCTCTTATGAGTAAAATATTACTTAATATTAAAGATAACATTAGGCATAATTCAATTTTAAAAAAAACTGCTTCAA
>CABXSI010000083.1 GCA_902514865.1 uncultured SAR116 cluster alpha proteobacterium | reverse complement strand
GAGGTCAGATGATACAACTGGTTCAGTGGCTGTTCCAATTCATCAAACTACTAGTTATCTATTTAAAGATACTGACCAAGCAGCAAATTTATTTTCTTTATCTGAACTGGGTAATATTTATACAAGAATCATGAACCCAACAAATGATATTTTAGAAAAACGGATTGCGGCTTTAGAGGGTGGTGTAGCTGCTTTGGCATTGTCATCAGGTCAAACCGCTTCTGCATTCGCAATTCAAAATGTTGCAAAAGCAGGGGATAATGTAGTCAGTTCAACTGATTTATATGGAGGAACATGGAACTTATTTTCAAAAACCTTAAAAGATATGGGAATAGAAGTAAGATTTGTAGATCCGTCTAATCCAAATGCCTTTGCAGATGCTACTGACACAAGAACACGTGCGTATTACGCAGAAACGTTACCTAACCCAAAACTAAAAGTGTTTCCTATATCAGAAGTCAGTTCCATAGGAAAAAAATTTGGTATACCTCTTATTATTGATAATACTGCTGCTCCAATTATTTGTAAGCCCATTGACCACGGGGCAGCTATTGTTGTTTATTCTTTGACTAAATATATTGGTGGTCATGGTAATTCTGTAGGGGGAATAATTGTAGATGGTGGTAATTTTGATTGGGAAGGGGCAGGAAAAGAAAGGCAGCCATCATTAAATACTCCAGATCCTTCTTATGATGGCGCTGTTTGGGTAGAAGCAGCAAAATCCTTAGGCCCTATAGCATACATCATTAAAGCCAGAGTTACTTTGTTAAGGGATCTTGGGGGAGCATTAAGTCCGTTTAATGCTTTTTTAATTTTACAAGGGCTAGAAACAATTTCTTTACGCATGAAAGCTCACTGTCAAAATGCTTCCAATGTTGCACAATTTTTAAAAAATCATAATTTAGTAGATAATGTAATATATCCAGAATTAGAAACAGGAAATTTCAAATTATCCGCTAAAAAATATTTAAGAGGAGGATTTGGCGGTTTGGTTGGCTTTGAACTTAAGGGAGGGATTGATGCAGGTAAAAAATTTATAGATAAATTAGAGTTGTTTTATCACGTTGCAAACATTGGTGATTCAAGAAGTCTTGCAATACATCCAGCCTCTACTACTCATAGTCAGTTATCTAAAGAAGAACAATTTAAATCAGGCGTTTCTGATGCTTATGTTAGATTGTCAATTGGTATCGAGCACATAGACGATATAATAAATGATTTAACAAACGCCCTCATTAAATCACAAGAGAGGTAATATAGTAATTTTATAAATGTTGGATATTTTTTTTAAATATTGTAAATAACGTATTATGATTTTTATATATTATAGATAGTATTGTGGAATTTGACGAAAAATTTTCTGTTGCTCCGATGATGGAATGGACAGATAAACATTGTAGATATTTTTTTAGACTGATGTCTAATTGTTCAACTTTATATACCGAAATGATTTCTGCAGATGCTATAATATTTGGGCCTCGTGAAAAATTATTAAACTTTAATAAAGAAGAGTTACCTTGTATTCTTCAATTAGGAGGTAATAATCCTAAAAAATTAGCCTTGGCTGCGCAGTATGGACAAGATTATGGCTACTCCAAAATTAACCTAAATATTGGTTGTCCTTCTAATCGCGTGCAGAATGGTGCTTTTGGTGCATGCTTAATGAAGAATCCTAAACTAGTTGCTGAATGCGTTAAAATTATAAAAAATAATTGTCAAATACCTATAACTATAAAATGTAGGATTGGTGTTGATGATATGCACGAGGTGCAAGGACTAGATGAATTCATTGATGAAGTATCTGAAAATGGTATCGATTTGTTTGTGATCCATGCTAGAAAAGCACTTTTAAATGGTCTAAGTCCAAAACAAAATAGAGAGATACCTCCTTTAAATTATAATAGGGTTGGACTATTAAAAAAAAGAAGACCTGATTTAAAAATTGTTATTAATGGAGGTATTCAATCTATAAAAGAAGGCCAAGATTTAGTAAATAAGTTTGCACTAGATGGGTTTATGATTGGTAGAGAAGTATATAAAAATCCATATATATTATCTTCTATGGATAGAATTGTGTTTAATAGTGAAGAAAAGATCAAATCTAGATATAAAGTTGCCATGGAAATGGCAGATTACATAGACACGTTTATGAAAAAAGAAGAAGGTCGTGTTCATGCAGTTACAAGACATATTTTAGGTTTGTATAACTCCCTTCCTGGTGCTAAAGAATGGAGGCGAGTATTAAGTGAGGATACCAGATTTTCAAAAAATGGAGACATTTTAAGGTTGGCGACAGATAATATAGAAGAATTTATACATAC
>CABXSI010000082.1 GCA_902514865.1 uncultured SAR116 cluster alpha proteobacterium | reverse complement strand
TAAATGTCCTCCATCTAAAACTGGTATAGGCAACAAATTTATTAATCCTAAATTAATAGACATTACAGCCATAAATATAAAAAGCTCTATAATTCCCTTATCTATAGCTAAACCTGAAATTTTAGCTATTTTAATAGGGCCTGCAATATCTTTTTTTTCTACATTACCAGTGACAAGTAATTTTAAACCATAAAACCAACCTGCTGTCATTTTATAATATTGTTTTAAACCTATAAAAACAGCTTCATAAAAATATAGTTTTTGTAACTCTGCCGGTAAAGCCGTAACACCTATTCTACCGACATTTTGCCTATAATTAACATTAAAGTGTTCATTGGGAATAATATTTTTAGTAAAAACAACATTTTGTCTTTTAATTAAAAAAACAAGAGGTATATTAGGACTCTTTTCTACGATTGTTTTTATATCATTAAAGTTGTTAATCATTTTTTGATTAATTTTTTTTATTAAGTCGCCTGGTTTTAGTCCAGCTATTTCAGCTGGTTGATTAGATATAATAGTATTTATTACTGGTGGGCTCTCGTACTTTCCATTAAAGTAAAAAACTGAGGTTAATAAAAAAAAGCCTAATAAAAGATTAGCTAATGGTCCTGAAAAGATGATTAGGGCTCTGTTCTTTAAACTAGCTTTTAAAAAAGTATCATTATCTTCGTTTCTTAAATCTTCATTAGCTATTAATTCGCCCTTCATTTTCACATAACCACCTAGAGGCAAAAGCGAAAATTTCCACCTAGTATTCTTTTTATCAGTAAACCCTAATAACTCGGGTCCAAATCCGATAGAAAATGACTCGACTTTAACCCCAGATTTTATAGCAGCTAAATAATGGCCAAGCTCATGTATGAAAATTAAAGGGGTTAAAACAATAAAAAAACCAATTATAGAGTTAAAAAAACTTGTTTCAATCATATAATTTGACCTTTTTTATAAATTTTAATGCATGTTTCCTGGCAATTTTATCTGTTTCTATGACGTCATCTATATTTTGAGGTTTTGTGGGGTTATAAAAATTTAGCGTTTCTTCAACAATATTAAAAATATCTTTAAATTCAATTTTGTTTTTTAGAAAACTATCCACAGCTATCTCGTTTGAAGCATTAAGTACAGTAGGAGAACAGTAAGGACTTTGGAGAGCGTCCCAACCAAGTTTTAAACCAGGAAATTTTTTTAAGTCAGGTTTAAGAAAAGTTAGTTTACTAATATTTGCTAATGACATTTTTTTTAAATTTAAGTCTAATCTAGCTGGCCAGTTCAATGCTACACTGAGAGGCGTAATCATATCTGGAAGACCTAAATTTGCAATAATTGATCCATCTTTATAATGAACTAAACCATGAATGATATGCTCAGGATGAACTACCACGTCAATTTTGTTACTAGTAAGATCAAATAAAACGGATGCCTCAATAATTTCAAGAGCTTTGTTTATCATAGTTGCACTATCGACTGAAATCTTTTTTCCCATTTTCCAAACAGGATGTCTAATTGCATCTTGAGGCTTTATGTTTTTGAATTGTTCTAGTGGCATGTTTAAAAATGGCCCACCAGAAGCAGTCAGGGTAATATAGTCTAAATTAGAAATATTTTTGTTATCAAGACACTGAAAGATGGCACTATGTTCGGAATCAACTGGTAAAATTTTGACATTTTTTTCTTTTGATTTATTAATAAATATTTTTCCAGCTGCAACTAATGTTTCTTTATTAGCTATTGCTAGATCATTTCCAGAATTGATAGCAGCATATGCTGAATGTAATCCCGACATACCTATTATGCCAGTTATTACAATATCACACTTAATTTTTGCCAAATCAATTAAACATAATGGACCTACATTCAATTCATTCTTTCCAAAATAATTTTTAGCGTTTGTAGCATCTGACAAAACTACGTTTGGGACATCGAACTCATTAACAATTTCACTTAATAGTTTTACATTGTTATGTGCTGAAACACCTATAAGATTAAATTTTTCTCTATTTTCTCTAAGTAATCTTAAAGAAGTTTCACCAATTGATCCTGTTGATCCTAATAATATTATATCTTTTTTACTTTTCATAACTATTTTATAACCAACCTATTAAATAAACATTGTAAAGAGGTAGTGCTAAAAAATAACCATCAAACCTATCCATTACACCACCATGACCCGGGATTATATTACCACTGTCTTTAACACCTAAATCTCTTTTTAGATAAGACTCTAATAGATCTCCCAAAAAAGCTAACAATGCTATTAAAATACCAACAATTATCGACTGAACAATATTAAAATCTGCTAAATATCTAGTCATTATAGATATTAATACTGTTATACTAAGGCCAATTAAAGTACCTTCA
>CABXSI010000081.1 GCA_902514865.1 uncultured SAR116 cluster alpha proteobacterium | reverse complement strand
ACTGGTGCATCTATCTCACTTGAGCCTGGAGGTCAGTTAGAATTATCTGGAACACCACTGGATAATTTACATCAAACATGTAAGGAGACAGGCAAACACCTTAAAATGATGAAAGAGGCCATGAAAGAGCTTGGTTTATCAATGATTGGTCTAGGTTATGATCCTAAGTGGTCGCGTTCAGATCAAAAGTGGATGCCAAAAGGTCGTTATGAAATTATGAAGAATTATATGCCTAAGGTTGGTCAATTAGGATTAGATATGATGCTTCGAACGTGTACGATACAAGTCAACCTTGACTATTTAAACGAAAAAGATATGGTTCAAAAATTCCAAATATCTCTTGCTTTGCAATCAGTCGCAACGGCTCTTTTTGCTAATTCTCCTTTTATTGAAGGTAAAGAAAGTGGATATTTATCATCAAGAGCGATTGTTTGGACGGATACAGACCCTGATAGAACAGGTGTTCCAAAAATTGTTTTTGATCCTAATTTTGGCTATGAGTCTTGGTTAAATTATATTCTGAAAGTTCCGATGTATTTTATATATAGAGACGGGAAATATATAGATGTGTCAGGTAAATCTTTTTTAGATTTTATGGATGGAAATTTAGATGGTTTTAAAGGTGAATATCCTACAATGAAAGATTGGGAAGATCACATAACCGTTGCTTTTCCAGAAGTAAGACTAAAGCAATACTTAGAGATGAGGGGGGCTGATGGTGGTCCTTGGAACATAATATGTGCCTTACCAGCGCTATGGGTAGGATTACTTTATGACGGCGAATCTCAATCTGAAGCTTATAATCTTGCAAAACCTCTTATGAATACAAACTTACTAAAAGAAGGTAGAATTTCTGCAGCTAAATTTGGTCTAGGAGGCAAACTTGGAAATAAATCAATTCAAGATATTGCTTTAGAAATGTTAACAATATCTAGTTCAGGCCTTGCAAGACGTAATCAACTAGATAGTAGGGGCATGGACGAAAGACAGTTTTTAGATCCTTTATTTGATATTGTTAAAAACAAACAAACTGGAGCAGAAAAATTACTTCAAAAATATAATAGTTCTTGGAATGGAAATATTAATAAAATATTTACTGACAACGCATTCTAAATAAATATTTAGTTTGTATCAGTTCCCCCAATTGTAATACCTCCCATCAATAAAGTGGGTTGTCCAACTCCTACAGGTACACCTTGGCCATCTTTACCACAGGTGCCTATACCATCATCTAATGCCAAATCATTACCAACTAGTGATATTTTTGACATTGCATCAGGACCATTACCTATTAAAGTTGCACCTTTAAGTGGTTGCTTAATTTTACCATTTTCAACCAAATAGGCTTCAGATGCAGAAAAAACAAACTTACCATTAGTAATATCGACTTGTCCTCCAGCAAAGTTAACAGCATATATACCTTTCTTTAAAGAACTGATAATTTCTTTAGGATCAACATTTCCGTTATCCATATAAGTATTAGTCATTCTCGGCATAGGATAGTGTGAATAAGATTGTCTTCTACCATTACCGGTTGGATCCATTTTCATTAATCGAGCATTTTGTCTGTCTTGCATATAATTTTTTAAAATACCGTTTTCAATTAAAATATTTTTTGATGATTTTGTGCCTTCATCATCAATTGTAATGGATCCTCTTTTATTTTCTATTGTTCCATCGTCAATAACTGTCACACCGTCAGCAGTGACTTTTTCACCAATTTTACCAGAAAAAATTGATGTGCCTTTTCTATTGAAATCACCTTCTAAACCATGTCCAACTGCTTCATGAAGCATCACACCTGGCCAACCAGGACCTAATATTACAGGCATTTCACCTGCAGGTGTTGGAATTGATTCAAGGTTCGTATTGGCAATTCTTAGTGCCTCTTTTACTTGCCCTTTCCATCTATCAGAATTAATCCATTCTTCATATTTCCCTCTTCCACCACAACCTGAACTCCCAGTTTCTCGTCTACCCTTTTTTTCAACTACGAGTGATACATTCAACCTTACCAAAGGTCTAATGTCTGCAGCTCTCTCTCCGTCAGCTCTAAGTATTTGAATAGATTGATGAGATGCTGAGACTGAAGCTGAAACTTGAACAACATTACTATCTAGAGATCTGGCATAAGCATCTATTTCTTCTAGAAGATTTGTTTTTATTTGAAATGATGTTCCTTCAATAGGGTTTAGAGATGTATATAAAGGTTTATTGATACCATGAGACGGTGCAGGAGACATTATACCTGAATAATTTTTTGATACAGATTTGACAGTTTCAGAAGCTCTTTTTAAAGAAGATTCCGAAATTTCACCTGAGTGAGCAAATCCTCTAGCTTCTCCAGCTATCGCTCTTAATC
>CABXSI010000080.1 GCA_902514865.1 uncultured SAR116 cluster alpha proteobacterium | reverse complement strand
TTAAAAAAATATCATACATAGTTGACTACTGGAAAAATCAATTTTCGTGGAAAAAAGAGGAAAGTAATCTAAATAAATTTAATCAATTTATTTTTACTAAGGATAGTGTGAAAACACATTTTTTGCATGTGAAATCAACTGAAGAGAATGCTCTGCCTCTTCTTTTAATTCATGGATGGCCTGGTTCAATTTTTGAATTTTTAGATATAATTCCTTTACTAACAAATCCTGAAAAAAATAGTCTCAAAGGTAATCAACCTTTTGATTTAATAATTCCTACTTTACCAAATGTAGGTTTTTCATTTTCTCCATCGCAAAAACCATTGAGCTTACAAGAAATTTCTAGCCATTTTATTGACTTGATGAATACCCTTGGCTACAAAAAATATTTCATACAAGGTGGTGATTTAGGATCATTTATAGCTTCGATTATGGCTGTTAACGCTCCAAAAAATATTTCAGGTGTTCACTTGAATATGCTACCGCTACCTAGAGGTCTTGATAAAGAAGCTAATAATTCAGAAGAAGCAATATATTATGAAAAGCTAAAACATTTTATGAAATTTGAGACGGGCTATCAACAAATTCAGGGTACTAAACCCTTTACATTAGCACATGCTTTAAATTCATCTCCTGTGGCTTTATGTTCATATATAGCTGAAAAATTTTATACTTGGACTGATTACGACAATGATTTGTTTGATAAAATCAATATAAATACTATGTTAGCTAATATATCTTTATATTGGTTTTCTGGATGTATAGGTGCTTCTTTTTGGCCATATTTTATGCGTCACAGATCGGTTGATTGGCCTATTAATAAAAATTTACCAATCAATGTTCCAATGGGTTATAGTGAATTTCCAAAAGAGATATTTTCACCACCAATTACTTTGGCATCTCAATTTTATAAAAATATTGTATTATGGTCATCTCATGCTTCTGGAGGCCATTTTGCAGCTATGGAAAAACCAAGAGAATTAGCAATTGACATAAACAAATTTGTAAATAAGACAAAATAAATTTTGTTTATTAGAGTTGAGTAATATGTGAGGCTCTAATGGATAATTCTATAAGGGGGGCAGATAATGAGTCTAGATTTTTTAACTGATGATTTGTTGATTAAAAATAATAATTTTGATAGGCCTGTAATTGTTACAGGTGCTGGTGGTTGCATTGGAGCATGGATACTTACAATTCTACATAGATCAAACATTCCTTGTGTAGCTCTTGATTTGTCCAATAATAAAGATCGACTTAAACTTCTTCTTGGTAATGAAGCGTCTAAAATCAAATGGCAAGTGTGCGACATTACCGATCTTAAAATGCTAAAGAAAATTATCATAAGCTTTAACCCAGGTGCTATAATTCATCTAGCGGGTCTGCAAGTACCATTTTGTGCTAAAGATCCGGCATTAGGTGCTCGTGTCAATGTAGAGGGCACAATTAATATTCTTGAAATTGCTAAAGAAGCAAATATTAAGAGGACTGTTTATGCTTCGTCGGTTGCTGCCTTAGGAATGCCTCCTAAAGGTCCTTGGAAAGAAACGTTATATGGTGCATATAAACTAGCTAATGAGCATACAGCATTTGTTTATTGGGCTGACTGGGAGGTTCCATCTATCGGCATTAGACCTAATATTGTATATGGTTTAGCTAGAGATCAAGGAATGAGTTCAAAAAACACTCTAGCTATTCAAGCTGCAGCTCTAGGCGAAAGCTTTGTAATACCATACACTGGAAAATATAGCTGGTTATATGCAGGTGAGTCAGCTTTAGCATTTATCACATCTGTAAGCAAAGACATGGTTGGTTCACACGTTTTTAATCTTAATGGTCCATGTGAAACAATAGAAAATGGGTTATCTATAATTAAAAAGTTAAAAGAAAATGCGTCCGTAAGCTGTATTGGTCAATCGCTACCATTTCCTCCAGATTTAGATGACCTGCCTCTGAGAAATCATATTGGTGAATATCCTTCCATTTCTGTTGAAAAAGGGATTGAGAAAACGTTGAGGGCCTTTCAAGTACTTAAAGCTGAAGGAAGATGTCCGCCTATGCCCGTTTAGATTTTATTTTAGTGATAACATTTCGAAAAGTTTAGCCAATGAAAAATAATATTGATATGATTTTAAACGGTCCTGTTTTAAAAATGATTTGTAAACTTTCATTGCCAAATTCAATCACTGGGATTTCAATGGTGTTAATAATAATAACAGATGCCTATTTTGTCTCACAATTAGGAAATATCCCACTCGCAAGTTTAGCTTTAGTTTTTCCATTTTTAACACTGATGCAAATGATGTCTGCTG
This sequence comes from uncultured SAR116 cluster alpha proteobacterium, assembly GCA_902514865.1. Taxonomy (GTDB): domain Bacteria; phylum Pseudomonadota; class Alphaproteobacteria; order Puniceispirillales; family Marisalimonadaceae; genus Marisalimonas. Next base: position 63 of record CABXSI010000080.1, on the reverse strand, counting down.
GTGCAATCGGTGGGGCAAGTACGTCATCTATTTCAAGATTTTTAGGAGCAGGATTAATCGAAG
>CABXSI010000079.1 GCA_902514865.1 uncultured SAR116 cluster alpha proteobacterium | reverse complement strand
GGATTAATGAAAGGTGATCTTGAAGACACTTTTGAAAAAAATGGTAGAATGCTTACCAGAAAGCTTAATCAAGATAAAATTTATATGACTAGTAATGGCGAATATAAATTACCTGGTCGTTCAGTCATGTTAATTAGAAATGTTGGTCATTTAATGACTAACCCTGCAATTTTAATGAAAAATGGAGAAGAAATACCTGAAGGCATAATGGATGCCATGATTACCTCAATGATAGCTATTCATGATATTAAAAATTATCAAATGAATTCTAGAACAGGGTCTGTTTACATAGTTAAACCAAAGATGCATGGACCAGAAGAAGTGAAATTTGCATGTGATATTTTTTCAGCTGTAGAAGAAGCACTACATTTAGAAAAATATACTCTAAAGATTGGAATTATGGATGAAGAAAGGAGAACAACTGTTAATTTAAAGGAATGTATTAGAGCAGCTAAAGAAAGAACCGTTTTTATTAATACTGGGTTTTTAGATAGAACTGGCGACGAAATACATACAGCCATGGAGGCAGGTCCAATAATTCCTAAAGGGGATATCAAAAACGCAAAATGGATTTCAGCTTACGAAAATAATAATGTCAAAATTGGACTTGAGTGTGGATTATCTGGAAAAGCTCAAATTGGAAAAGGTATGTGGGCAATGCCAGACTTAATGGACGAAATGTTAATACAGAAAATTAATCATCCTAAAAGTGGTGCTAATACTGCGTGGGTACCAAGCCCTACAGCGGCAACTCTTCATGCACTACATTATCATGAAGTTAATGTTTTTAATGTTCAAAAACAAAAATCCAATGATAAGAATGATTATCTAATTGATATTCTTGATGTACCTGTTTCAAAAGGTCATAACTGGTCTCAAGAAGAAATACAAAAGGAAATGGACAATAATGCCCAAGGAATTCTTGGATATGTTGTTAGATGGATTGATCAAGGAGTAGGTTGTTCAAAAGTTCCAGACATAAATAATATTGGCTTAATGGAGGATAGGGCAACTTGCCGTATATCTAGTCAGCATCTAACAAATTGGATGAGACATGGTATATTTACTAAAGATCAACTAATAGAAACATTGAAGAAAATGGCTAAGATTGTTGATGGTCAAAATAAAAATGACATAAACTATGTACCTATGTCTGAAGATTTTGAAAATTCTTTAGCTTTCCAAGCGTCTCTTGATTTAATTATAGAAGGCACAATTAGTCCATCTGGCTATACCGAACCAATACTTCATAAAAGAAGATTAGAATTAAAATCTATGCTTGATTAACTGCTCTTGCGGCATGTCTTAAATTATCAATAGGGATTAATTTACCAGATCTCTCTATATGCCAAAAAGTCCAGCCATTACAAGCTTGGAGACCTTGTAAATGCGCACCAACCGAATGAATTGAACCTTTTGCGTCTTTAGAAATTAAACTGCCATCAGCTCTAATTTTTGCAGACCATCTGTTTCTAGAGTCTTGTAATAATTCGCCAGGACTTATTAGGCCTTGTTCTAATAAATAACCAAATGGAATTCTAGGTTCAGCAGTTTTTCTTGGCGTTTGAATAAGTTCTTTTGAAACAGTTTCATTAATAGAATTAATTCTTTTTTGAGCTTCTATTGCATAATTGGCATTTTGTTCAATTCCTATAAAATTCCTACCAAGTTTTTTTGCAACAGCACCTGTAGTACCTGTTCCAAAAAAAGGGTCTAAGACAATATCCCCAATATTACTGCTAGACATGATAACCCTAGTTAAAAGATTTTCTGGTTTTTGGGTTGGATGGACTTTTTTTCCATCTCTATCCTTTAATCTTTCTTCACCAGTGCATATTGGTATTAACCAATCAGATCGCATCTGAAGATCGCCATTTAAGGATTTCATTGCTTCGTAGTTAAAAGTATATTTAGATGACGAACTCTTTGCCGCCCAGATTAGAGTTTCATGAGCATTAGTAAATCTTCTACCACGAAAATTTGGCATCGGATTGACTTTTCTCCAGATAATGTCATTTAACATCCAAAAATTTAAATCTTGTAGAATGTAACCTAACCTAAATATATTATGATAAGAACCAATTGCCCATATTGTACCATTAGGTTTTAAAATTCTTCTTGCCGCAATCAACCATTGTTTTGTGTAAAGATCATATTCAGATATAGATGAAAATTGGTCCCAACTTTCATTAACACCATCTACTTTAGTTTGGTCTGGTCTAGATAAATCTCCATTTAATTGAAGATTATAAGGCGGATCTGCAAAAATTAAATCAACACTTTCTTTCGGCAATTTATTCATTTGCTCAATACAATCCCCAACCAAAACTCTATTAATAAATTTTTCGACAGACATTATCTAAATTGACCTTAATAAACTATTAATATACTGTGGATAAAATGATAAATACATATTAAAGTCAATGACTTAGT
>CABXSI010000078.1 GCA_902514865.1 uncultured SAR116 cluster alpha proteobacterium | reverse complement strand
TTATCAGTAAAAGTTGCACGAGAAGATACAAGTGAAAACATAACACAGGTAAAGTTAACTGGTAAACAGGCTGACTTTGGGATATCCCGTAATGCAGACACACCAAATGATACAAGTAATGTTGTATATCTAACTAGAGTTGATGGACAATTAATAGAAAATACATTCAATGCAGATTATATTTCAAGGTCTGTTTCTGGTGAAAATGTTGAGTATGTTATAGATATAGAAGGTCAAGCAAATGCCCTTGTTGGAGATAATGGTATCCCAAGTGATTATATGAAAATGGAGGATTTTCTTGCCCGTAATATTGGTATAAAAACATCTAAAGATATATCCGGAGAGAAAAACCTTACGTATGCTATTACTACTATTGACACAGATAATCCTGATGCTTCAATTTCTAACAATAAAATACAATCAGTCGAATTAAAGATAAACGTAAAAAATATAAATGATTTAGCATACATCGATCAATCATCAATTACACCTGATAGCACATACTTTGAGAACCCAAATTTACCATTTCATTTGCATAAGGATGCAATAATTAGAGATAAAGAAGCTAATAACTTTTTTGGAGGCGTACTAACCGTATTAATTGCAAATGTTGCTGGCTCTGCCCTGGCGTCTGAAAGAATCACACTTACGAAAGATAGTTCATATTTGATAGATGATTTGCAACTAAAATTGAAAGGTGAAGTTATTGGTTCTATAAAGAAAAATGATAGTTCTGGTCTAATAATAGAATTTAATGAGTATGGTAAAACTAGTTTGGAAATAATAAATAATTTAGTCAAAGACTTACAATTTTATGCACCAGAGATAATTGAAGATGGAACACGCAAAATATCTTTATCTCTAAATGATGGTGGTGGGTCGAATGAGTTTGGTGAAAGTGAAACTATCATTACTAGAAACTTAAACTTATTTGTCGGTGAAAGTGGATCTACTTCGGATGATACAATTGATGGTTCTAATGATATTAATGAGGCATTAGTAGGTGGTTTAGGAGTTGATACGTTAGTAGGAGGCGTTGGAGATTTTATAGATCTTCAGCTTGAAAAGGATTTCTTTGATTTATATTCAAGTAGTACTCGCCCAGATGTCTATTACAATAGAGTTAATTTGGGTACAAATAATTCAGATAATTCGTCTGATTTAGCTATAATTCAAAAATCATTAAATAATACATATGGTCAAGAAAATTCTATTAAAATTTCAGATGATAACTACAATATTGAAACTGGAAAACTTATAATTAACTTAACCTCGATTGAGGGAATTAATAATACAGATGTGGTTGAGGTGTTTTTTGTTGAAAACATGAATAATCATATTTCAGAGACAAACTTGTCAGTTGCTGTTGATGATAACAACAATAATATTTTAACTCTAGACCTATTAGCTAAGGCAAAAGAACTGATAGTAGGGCTGGAGTCAAATGACGTTAAATTCAATAAAAATCTTCAAGATATTCTTGGTGAAAATTCTGATAATAATCATCCAGAATTAATAAAGATAATTGATAATTTAAAATCAAATATATTTGTAAGAAAGAAAAGTAATTTAGAAGATGATTTCCTAACCTCTGGCACTATGCAGTTAAATGGTAGTACAGATATTGATAATTTAAAAGACATTGAGAATGTCAAGGGGTCTGAGGATAACGACCACATTCTTGGGAATTCAAACAACAATAACTTAGACGGGAGATCTGGAAACGATATAATATATGGTGGTGCCGGAAATGATATAATATTAGGTGGAGCTGGTGATGATATAATTTCTGGTGGTGCTGGCAATGATTACATTCATGGTGGTTCAGGTAATGACACAATCTATGTTTCTTCGGGATTAAATTCTATAAATGCTCAAGGTCAGACGTTTATTGGAGGTGATGGAATTGATACTTTATCATTTGATAATATAAGTAATGGAGTTTTATTAGATTTTGTATTTGGAATTGGAACATTGGACGAAGTTAATGCCGAAAGTGTTCTTGGTGGTGACGGTATTGGAGAAGTTATATATTTCGTATTAGAAGGGGAAACTTATCATACTTTTGAAAAAATAATTGGATCTAAAGTCAATGATTATATTGTTAACCTTACACCTTGGGATCATTTTATGGAAATATTTGGTGGTCAAGGTAATGATAATTTAATTGGTTCATATGGAAATGAAATTTTATCTGGTGGCATCGGTAACGACATAATCTCTGGTGGTTATGGTGTCGACACCCTGTCAGGAGGTGAAGGTTTTGATAAATTTATAATTTTAGATGATACTCCAAACGAAGAATTTAAAAAACAATGGATACTAAGTAATCCTGACGATCAGGCAAACATTGAAGCGGATAATATTTTCAAGAGTGAAGACATTATTGAAGATTTTAAAATGGGTGTAGATACTATTGACCTTACCGCTATAT
>CABXSI010000077.1 GCA_902514865.1 uncultured SAR116 cluster alpha proteobacterium | reverse complement strand
ATTAAGATGGTATGGCGAAGAGGGTAAAAGAGCATATGGAAGATTAGTTCCGTCAAGAATGAACGGACTTTCTCAAACAGTAATTAAAGAACCAATTGGTCCTGTTATTGCTTTTGTTGCTTGGAATTTCCCAGTTATGAATGTAGTTCGTAAAGTTGGTGGTGCACTAGCAGCAGGTTGTACAATTACAATTAAACCAAGTGAAGAAACTCCTGGAACTGCTATTGCTATTGGTAGGGCCTTTACAGAGGCTGGATTACCACCTGGTGTGCTAAATATAGTATTTGGAGTTCCATCTGAAGTATCTGAGTATTTATGTAGTTCTAATATACCACGTAAATTGTCATTTACTGGAAGTGTACCTGTAGGGAAACACCTTCAAAAGCTTGCTGCTGAAAATATGATTAGATGCACTATGGAACTTGGAGGGCATTCTCCTCTTATGGTATTCAATGATACAGATATCGAAAAGGCAGCAAAAATTTCTGTTGCCGGCAAGTTTAGAAATGCGGGACAAGTCTGTGTTTCCCCAACAAGATTTTTAGTACAAGATGATATTAAAGATAAATTTACTCAAGCTGTTATTAGAGAAACAAACAATATAAAGGTTGGTAATGGTCTAGATGATGACACAAATATGGGACCACTTATTGCAGAAAGAAGAATAGACGTGATGAATGATTTTGTAAAAGATGCAATAGACAATGGAGCTAAAATTGAAATGGGCGGAAATAGAATGAATAGGGATGGAAGCTTCTTTTCACCAACTATAATGACCGATGTCGATGATAGTGCTAAAATTATGAATGAAGAACCTTTTGGACCTTTACTTCCGATTGATACCTTCAAATCAGTTGATGAAGTAATTGATAGAGCCAATAGGCTTGATTTTGGGCTTGCATCATATGCGTTTACAAATGACCCAAAGATTGTTGATAATTTACGTTCAGAAATTCAGGCTGGTCTATTAGCAGTAAACTCTACGGTAGTAAGCACACCTGAAACACCTTTTGGGGGGATTAAACACAGTGGTTATGGATCAGAAGGTGGTGTTGAAGGGCTTGAAGCATTTTTAGTTACCAGATTTGTTTCAGAAACTTACAATATCTAATTAAACTAAAACTTATTAAAATTATCTAACAAAGGAGAAAAAAATGAAATTTATTGTTTTAGGTAAATATACTAAACAAGGAACTGACGGGTGGCTTGATAACCCTGATGAAGATCGTCGTACAATGTTAAGTGGATTATCACAAAAAATAGGTGGTAAATTATTAGATTTGTCATATACAAGAGGTATATATGATGTAGTAGCTACAGTAGAGGCTCCTAGTGCAAATACAATGACATCACTTAAATTAGCTATGATGAAAACTGGTGCAATTGCAGAATTAACTATTTTAGAAGATGTAGATCTAAATTCTATTGCAAAAGCAGGTGCAAAAATGATTGGATTGTATAAAGCACCTGGTAATTGATTTAAACATTTACCCAATAATTAAAAATTTGATATAAACAGACGAACAGAATATCCTTCTGATTCCAAAAAGTGTCTAGTTAGGTGTCTAGTTGGTCGAAATCATCTCCAAAAACTTGACTTACTTTTCATAGAGATTAAAATTTTTATAGTAAAAAAGTCTAGTTGTGTCTAGTTAGGAGAAAAAAGATCAACGGTTACAGTGACTTTCAAGTCCTTCCCTCCGTCTGGGGGGAGGAGGGTCGTGGGTTCAAATCCCGCTGGCCCGACCATAAATTATGATAAAAAATTTTGATTAAAAACTACATATGTCACTAACGAACAATAATTCAAATATTCCTCTCGGAGTTTCCTTTTCCATAACTGAAGTTATATGTACTGTAACTATAGCCAGTCTAGTAAAACTGATAGCGGGTGATCTTTCAGTTTTTATGGTTTTATTTTTTAGATATTTGTTTTGTATCCCTTTACTAATGATAACGGCATATTTACAACGTAAATCATATGCGTTTCAAATAGAATCTAAATCTGGTCTGATGATTAGGACTATAACTGGTTTAGGTTCTTTTGGATGTTTGTTTACGGCACTTCAATTTATAGATCTAAGTCTTATGACTACTTTATTACAGTCAATGCCAATATTTATTACCTTACTTGCACCTATTGTCATAAAGGAAGTTGTTGGATGGTTTAGACGAATAATAGCTTTAATTGGATTTATAGGAGTGATCCTAATACTTGATCCTTTGAAAGAAAATTGGTTTAGCTTTGGATTAGTGTTAGGTGTTTTTTCACCTTTTTTTGGAGCACTTATGACACTATCTGTTAGAAAGCTCGGTCAATCAGATCATCCTGCAACCACAGCATTATGGTATAATATATTCGGAGCCATAGTTTTCTTTATTATTTGTATGTTAATTAAAACTGAATGGCCTGATTATGATCAGGTTTTAATTGTTCTAATTGTTATTGGTGTAG
>CABXSI010000076.1 GCA_902514865.1 uncultured SAR116 cluster alpha proteobacterium | reverse complement strand
TTACTGTGTCATTTTCTGCTATTTTAATTTTTACATATGGTTGGTTTGAAAAACTTTATGATGCAGATCAAACTAAAATTAGTTTTATTATTATTGTAATTTTTATAGCGGCGTCAATTGCGACTGGTTTTTTAAGTTTCAAGTCTGATACAGAACACAGAACATTAAGTAATTACATATGGTTTTCTTCGGAAACCATGGTTACTTTAGGTTTAATAGGAACAGTAGCTGGTTTTTTGCTAATGTTAAGTTCTGCTTTTGATAATTTAGATGTAAGTAATGTTGAAAATGTTCAAAAGGTAATTTCAAACATGGCTTTGGGCATGAGTACTGCATTATGTACAACTCTTTCAGGGTTAGTTGGAAGCGTTCTCACTAAAATCCAAATGGTAATATTAGAGAATAATTCTAATTATGAGTGATCCTAGATATAGATCATCTTTTGGTTTTATTGACTTATTGTTTAATATGTTAATAGGCTTCGTATTTTTATTTATGTTAGCTTTTTTATTAATTAATCCTGTTGCTAAAAAAGAGACAATTAAACCTAAAGCAGAATATTTTATTGAACTTGAGTGGGATGGAGAAAAACCCTACGACCTTGATGTTTGGGTGAAAGATAACATGGGGCATATTGTCAGCTTCAGAAGACCTGATGACGCATTAATTCATTTAGAAAGAGATGACTTGGGAACAGTTAATGATACTTATGTTGATCAGAACGGTAAAACAGTCTATCTAAAAGAAAATAGGGAAGTAGTAGCGATAAGAACGCCCGAGGCAAGATCTTATTTAGTAACTATACACTTTTACAATGCTAGAAAATTTCCTGCGCCACTTACACATGCAACGGTAAAACTTCTTAAGGTTAATCCTTACAAAGAAGAATATACCAAAAAATTATTTTTTAGTTCTGAAGGGCAAGAGCTTCCCGCATTTAAATTTAGAGTTGACTATAATGGTATAGTCCATGTTGATCCTACTAATGAGCTTATCATTGATGGAGAAGTAATTAGAAAGAAGAGTGGTGTATAATGTTAGACTTCTCAATTAGTTCTGGACAACTAATGTTAATTTGGTCTTTTGCAGGGGCTATATGTTGTTTACCCTTTTTTACTAAAAATATATGGCAAAGATTTTTTACTGTTCCAATTATATTTATAGCAATTTGGTTAAGTTTTTCCACAAACCATGAATTTATAGGTCGTCCTATGTATGACAGGCCTCCTGAACAATTTGTCTACGAACATCATGCAGTTATTTATGATAAAGGCGAAAGATTGATAGTGTTATGGGCTGTAAAAGATGGGATAAATAAACTTTTTAAATTTCCTCATACAGAACAAAATGAAGAAGCTTTGGATCAAGCGAAAAGAAATGCTGATAGGTCTGGTGTACCTCAAATGGGAGAAATTGTTAAAGAGGATCCTATTGATAAAAGATCAAGGAATAATGAATTTACACTAAAAACATATAGATTTCCATTTCAGAAAATGATGCCAAAGTAATGAATTTAATTGAGATATTTTTGACTTATATACTTGTTTAATACAGGTTGGATAGAAGTAGCCATCTCTGAGAATGAGTTTTCCCATAGTTTTTTGGAATTTCCCACATCGTGGCCTGTGAGTAGGAGTGTACCAAAAGGACCAACTTTTTCAATAAATGATACTAATTTTTCAGTTACATTTTTTTTATTACCAATAATTATTAAGTCCTTCGCTTTTTTCATAGCTTCTGGTACGTCCTTTTTAAGGTTAATATCTTTACTTAAAGTACCTGATGCAAGTTTTGAAACAGTATTTAAATATAGAAAATAGTGAGAAAACACTCCTTTAGGGTCACCTAATATTTCTTCAGCTTCTGAATTTGATGAAGTAATGAGTACACTTCGTCCAACACGCCATTTTTGATAAGTAGGTTGTTTGCCGACCTTATTTGCCGCTTCTTGATAAGTTGGCCAATGAGTTGCTATATCTTTTGCATCAACAAAATTACCAGAAATTGGAATCCATCCTTTTTCTCCGGCTAGTTTTGCTGTCATTGAATTAGGATTTTTAAGAGATATTGCGATTTCAGGATGTGGTTTTTGAAATGGTTTAACGAATTTTCCAATACCCAATTCTCGAATAATATTCTTCTTTAAAGAAATATCCAGAAATTCACCTTTGTAGTGATAATTTTCACTTTCATCCCAAAACTTTAAAATTGCCTCCATTGATTCAATCATTTTAATTGCTCTTGAGCGTCCATCCATATTACCAAAGAGCTCCCAATCACTTACTAAGCCTCCTGCACCAACACCTAAAATAACTCTTCCTTTTGAAAGATGATCTAGTAAGCTTACTTGACCTGCAACTACTGCGGGATGTTGTTGAGGTAAGGAAATTACTCCTGTTCCAAATTTAATACTTTTTGTCTCTTTTATTAAAGATGCATTAAAAATTAATGGTGAGGTAACTGGTTCCGCTGTGGAACTATAATGTTCTCCCATCCAAGCTTCAGTAAATTTTAATTTATCAGCTAAAAGAACAAGTTTTCTATCTTCTTCATAAGAAATACCTACATCTTTATCTGCAGGGTG
>CABXSI010000075.1 GCA_902514865.1 uncultured SAR116 cluster alpha proteobacterium | reverse complement strand
GACGCCTCTTGGGGTGAGGGAGAGACACTTTTAATGACATCCAATGGTTTTTTTGGAAATTCAAAAAAATCTAATCACAGCGTTTCAGTCGTTGTGATTGCAGAAAAAAATGGAAAAATGGAAAGAGATTATGATTACTCTTCAAAAGTCTTTGGAGAGGATCTTACAAATTCAAAAGAAATTGGTCTTGAAGCTGCAAAAAAAACATTAGCAAGAATTGGAGCCAAAAAACCGGAGACAGGTAAATATCCAGTTATATTTGATCCTAGAGTGTCAAGGTCTATAGCAAGTCATTTTGCGTCTGCTATCAATGGATCTTCAATAGCACGAAAAACAAGCTTTTTAAAAGATATGTTAAACCAACAGATAGCAAATAAATCTATTAGTCTAGTTGATGATCCATTTCTGAAAAGAGGTTTGGCTTCGAGATTATTTGACGGGGAAGGTCTAGGGTCTTCAAAAAATTTATTAATAAATGAAGGTGTCCTTCAACAATGGCTATTAGATTTATCTTCAGCAAAACAATTAAATATGTCACCAACAGGAAATGCAAAACGCGGTATTAGTGGACCTCCTGCTCCAGGTATTTCAAATCTAATTTTGATGCCAGCTGAAGTTACTCCAGAAAAATTAATATCAAATGTAAGTGAAGGATTTTACGTAACTGACATGATTGGTAGCAGTGTATCAATGGTTACAGGTGATTATAGTAGAGGTGCAAGTGGATTTTGGATAAAAAATGGTGAATTTTCTAACCCAATAACTGAAGCTACTATTGCAGGCAATTTAAAAGAAATGTTCATGACACTTCAACCTGCTAATGATATTGATTATTCACATTCTATAAATTGCCCAACCTTACTTATTGAGGGAATGACTATTGCAGGAAACTAATTAATTGAAAGCAAGAGTTAAACAATTTAAATTTAATAGATTTTTAGCTTGGTTTGACATGATTATAAAAGATCATGGATTTCTAAGACTTTGCTACAATAATTTTCATAAAGTTGATGAAAAACTTTACAGAAGCAATATGCCAACTCCATCAAGGATAAGAGATTATAGCAAACTTGGAATTAAAACCATTATTAATCTTAGGGGCGTTAGAAAAGATGGTGGCTGGTTATTGGAAAATGAAGCTTGTGATCAATATAACATTCAGTTAATCGATTTTAGGGCCAGATCACGAGCTGCTCCTGAAAAAGAAATGTTCAAAGCATCAGATGTGTCTTTTTTATGTTTGCCGGATGATGGTGCAGTTGAAGCTGTCCAAATAGCTAATCAACTAGGAAATAAATCTCCAATAATAATTGATGCTTCAACCGCTCATAGGACAAATCCTGATTGGGCATACGGTCTCCCAGAATTAGGCTTAGAATTTAGGAAAAAGTTATTATACTCTAAACGTATTGCTGCTCCTGGATGTTATTCCACTGGTGCAAATGTGATCTTAAAGCCACTTTTAGTAAATAACTTTATAAGCCATAAAAATCCAATAGTTATTAATGCTGTAAGTGGCTATTCTGGTGGAGGAAAGGCTTTGATCAATTACTTTAAAGAAAAAGATCATGAGCCTTTTTTTAACTATGGATTAAAATTAAATCATAAGCATTTACCTGAAATTATACATCACAATAATTTAGAGTTAACACCAATTTTCAGTCCATCTGTTGGAAATTTTATTCAAGGAATGATTGTATCAATACCAATACATTTTCAATGGTTTAAAAAGAAAGTTAACACTCAACTTATTCAGTCCTTGATGGAAGATTTTTATTCAGATGCACATTTCATAAAAGTTTTGAAAAAAGATGAAGGAATAAGCCCTCATGGTTATTTTAGGCCAGATAATTTAGTTGGTACTAATAACTTAGAAATAAGTATTTTTGGCAATGATGATAATAATCAATTAATAATATCATCAAGGTTAGATAATCTAGGCAAAGGAGCTTCTGGTGCGGCTATTCAATGCATGAATATAGCTCTTGGATTTGACGAAGCTTTAGGTTTATAAATTTCTAGGTAATACAAATTAGATGCAAAAAAATAACATAAATGAAAATGATCAATTATTTCCTAATTTATCTTTTTATAATAGAGCTGTAAGTTATCCATATTTTGCTCCTAATTACTCTTTTTCCTTTTTTAAGGGACAATTTGTAAAAGGAATATGTTTTGATTTAGATAAAAGAACACCCATTTTGTCTGTTGGATCAAATAGGTCACCTTATCAATTAAAAAGAAAATTTTCTATGATTCAAGACATATGCGTTACTCCAGCAACATTATATGGCTCTGACATAGTATATGCAGCGTCTGTATCAGCTTATGGATCAATGCCTGCTACACAATGGCCTTGTGAAGGCGCAAAAGTTGATCTTAACGTATTATGGCTCAACGAAAGTCAATTAAATATAATGCACCTAAGTGAGGCCTTGGGAGTTGCTTATAATTTTGTAAAATTGAAATTTGGAACTGTAAAAATAAAAGAATTTGAATGGCAAAAAGAAATATATGGATATGTGTCAATACCAGGTGCTTTTTCTTTTAATGAAAATAAACCTAAAAGATTATCGGCGTTAAAATCACAAAACAGTAATTTAAAAGGTATC
>CABXSI010000074.1 GCA_902514865.1 uncultured SAR116 cluster alpha proteobacterium | reverse complement strand
TATATAGAAAAGGGAATAACCCTTACCTAGAAAAATGATAAGTACCTTAATTGACAGAAACAGAATCTTCTGTACCACTAACATTTTGGTCAATAGTTGAAATATCGTCGAGGTTAACAATATCACTATTATGATTTTCTTTTGATAAAGCTTCAGCTTGTAACCTTAGTTGATTTTCATTCTCAACTCTTCTTTTTTCTAATTTCAATCTTCTGCCTATTATTTTAAGTAAATCATTATCATCTCTTTCAACAGGTTTAAAAAAACTACCAAGTATTTTTTTTCTCTTCATTAAACCAATGATCTTAATTTCTTTAGTGCATCTCTCTAAATTTATATCTATTTTTCTAGTTGCTATTCCAGCAATACGTTGATCAATAAACTCTTTTTCAGAAGCAGCTCGAATTCTTAAACCTGTATTAGTTTTTATTTTAACCAAACGTGCTACAACTGCATTCGTTCTTCTTATAACTTCATCACCAAGTTCTTCTAATTGCATTCTTGAAGGTTTAGGGACTCTGATGTGAATAAATTGGGATCCCTCTTCATTCTTAGCAGGAAAACCATTTACCTTTATACATCCTAACACTTCTTCAATATGTTCTTTATTATAAATCATTAATTGAATTTTCATGGGATCATCCGGTGACTCTACATTACCTAATTCACCTATTCTTCTCCTACGACCATTCATTGTTATTTGAAGACTTCGAAAAACTGAGATATTTGCATCCTCTGATTTAATGGCTAATAAAGATTCAGCAAATTCCTCGACAGCGCCATCTAAGTTTGCTATTGCTTCAGGAGAGTAACCTTCGTCAATGTTTGTGGGGGTAATATATGCTTCATCCATTAATAGTTTCCAATAAATCTAATATTAAAAAAATACACCATATCAATATTTAATTTCAATTTCAATTCTTCTATTTTTTTCTCTTCCTTTTCGTGTGTCATTTTGTTCTAGTGGTTTTGTCTCACCGAAACTAATTGCCTTTAATTTTTCAGAAGGAATAGTATTACCCTTAGATAATTCCTGTACTACACTAGAAGCTCTTGCAGCAGCTAAGTCCCAATTATCTCTGTACTGACCTCCAAAAATAAGAGGTACATCATCGGTATGACCAGAAACATTAACTTGACCTGCTCCTTTACCACTAACTGTAGCTATTTTTTGCATAATAGCTCTAGCTTGATTTGTTAACTTTGCTGAACCAGAACTAAATGCACCAGCAGACCCTACAGTAACAACTACCCGATCTTTTTCTCTTTTAACTTCAGCTAAACCTTTACCAATTTCTTGTTTTAATGCAACTCTTAGTTGATCTTCACTAAATTCTGCTTTTTGTTTTTTTTCTTGAATTACTTTTTCACTTTCAGAATTTTGTTTTTCTAAATTACTGACTTGATTTTTAAGAGACTTATTTTCTATACTTGCAGAGGCCATGGTTTTAATATTTTGATCAATACCACCTATAAGAACATCTGTGTCGGTTGCGCCAGTATATTCCCTAGCTTTTTCCACAGCATCAACTGTATCCTTAATTAACTTTGAGATTTCTTCCGATGATTTGTTTTCAGTATCAACACTCACTAAAACTTTATCATTTATTGTTTCAACCGTTACGTTATCAGAATTAACTTGATCAATTATCTCTTTACTTAATTCTTTAGCAACTAAGTTTTCTTTTGAATTGCTTTTAGCACTGTCACCTTCATCAATTTCTGATTTAAGATCTAAGTTCTTTTGCTCAGAATCTGATGTTTGCTGTGTCAAATTCTTTGTAACAGAAGGTGCTGGAGATGGGCTGAAATTTAGAGCTAGAACTGTAGTACCTTTTGGTTGTTCTACAACTGGAACAATTCTTTGAATTCCAAATGCATTTTTTAAGCTACCACTTATTTGCTTAAATTTAGGGACGTTAAATTCAGCAAAAGATAAAATCAAAACAAAAAATGCCATCAATAAAGTTGCCATATCAGCAAATGTTGCCATCCAAGCAGGTGCGCCTTTCGGAGGGCATTTAGGACATTCTTCTTCTTCTACTTCTTCAACTTGTGCTTCAGCCATGATATTTTCCTACCTAATCTAAAAATTTTAAGCCGCTTCTTCAATTTGAGCTTGAATTTTTGGAGGTAAATTTGCTACTAACTGATCTGTAATATTTCTTGGACTTTCACCCCTTGATATAAATTTCAACCCCATAACTACCATCTCTCTATATAGTAGTTCATGAGCAGAGTATCCTTCTAACTTAGTCACAATAGGCATAAAAATACAGTTGGCAATCATAGCTCCATATAAAGTTGTTAATAATGCGACAGCCATAGCAGGTCCAATTGCTTTTGGGTCTGCCATATTTCCTAACATTGCAACTAATCCAATCAAAGTTCCAATCATTCCCATAGCGGGAGCTAGATCAACCCAAGCCTGAAAAACTCCAGTGCTATTTTCGTGTCTAGCCTTCATTGCTTTAAGTTCTCTATTTAATTGATCGGTTAATTTTGATTCATCTGCTCCATCAACAAGCATTTGCAAGCCTTTTTCAAAAAATTTATCAGGAACTTCTTGACCTTCTAAAGCCATCATTCCATCTTTTCGAGCTATGCCTGCTAATTCAGTTAACCGTGTAATTAATTCATCATGTTTTTTCACGCCAGGCATAA
>CABXSI010000073.1 GCA_902514865.1 uncultured SAR116 cluster alpha proteobacterium | reverse complement strand
AATTTACTTAGCGTTATAAGATCCTTGGCTGTTGAAGGCTTAGATACAACATTGACTGATGCTGATAGATCAACATTGCAAGTTGAAATTGATGCATATTTAGCAGAAATTGATGCAATTACTAAAACTACAAAATTTGATGAAATAATTTTACTTGATGGATCAAAAAGTTCAGTCGATTTTAATATCGGTGAAGACGCCACCTCAACCTTATCTATAAATTTAATAGATTCTGATAGTGTTGCTCTTAATCTCTCAGCAACCTCAGGAGTATCCGAGTTCACAAGTGGGCGGGTGACAGGTTTTAATTACAGCACAAATTTAGCTGCAAATGATATATTAATAAATGGAGAAAACGCTCTTGCTGCTACATTAACTAGTGATTTAAGATCAGGTAATAATACTGCAGCTGCTCTTGCCACTGCGATCAATGCAAACTCCTCAAGCCATGGGGCAGTAGCTACTGGTTTTAATAGTTTAACTTCTTCTGTCATCTCTAACTTAACAATGTCTGATACATTTACGATTAATTCAAATACAATTTCTATCCAGACTAGTCTGGATAATCTTGTAACAGAAATTAATCAAGAAGCGTCTGGAGTAACAGCTTCTCTCAATTCTGACAATTCAATTACTTTAAAAAATACTACAGGAAATGACATAGTTATTGGTGGGAATGCACCTACTGATGCAGGTTTTACAGCAGGAACTTATCTGGGTTATTTAAAATTGGCAAACAATGATGGAACATTTGTAAAGATTGAAGCAAATACTCTTGCAAATGGCTACACAAGCAACCAAGGTAATATAGATGATCTTGCTAGATTTGGTTTTAATGAAGTTGATTCATCTACTCAAATAAGTTCAGATCTGGTTTCTGCAAATTCATTAACGTCTTCGCATGATATTAAAATTAATGATACTGCTGTTGGATCGTCAACAAGTTCATCAGCAGCAGCTAAAGCAGTAGCTATAAATGCCATATCAACTAGTACTAATGTAACAGCTTCAGGTTATAATTTAGTTACAATAGTAGTTGATAATTCTGAAGCATCTTCAGCTGCTTCAAATATAAGTATAAATGGAAATTCTATAAATTTCTCAAGTGCAAGCACATTAACTGCAACAATTACAGCAATTAACAATGCAGCTATTGGTGATATTGTTGCATCATCGAATTCTTCTGGAAATCTTCAATTGGTAAGTTCTAGTGGTGCAGATATTATCATTACTCATGGTGGTTCCGCGGGAACTTTTTTTGATTCTCACACCGATGCAACTGGAGCAACAATATCACCTGCAAGTTCTGTAACATTCAAAGGTCAGCTTCAACTTACTCACTCTTCTACGGATGTAATAAAAATTTCTGGTGACGATGTAGCCGAAATAGGTATGCAAGCTCAAGCCTCTACCAGTTCACCTTCAGCAGGCTCTACAATTTCTGTATCTTCAAGTTCAAATGCAACGTCAGCATTAACTAAAATTGACACCGCAATAGATACTATTGCTCAAACAAGAGGTAAATTTGGTTCTTCAGAAAACAGAGCTGAGTTTAGAATTAGTGTATTATCAAACGTAGAAATTGCATCCAAGTCAAGGCTTTCAAAGATTGAAGATGCGGATTTTGCACTTGAAACTGCAAAATTCACTAAGTCTCAGATTATGTCTAAAGCTGCTTCATCTATGCTTGCACAAGCTAATGCAAGCAGTGAAGTGTTATTGAGGTTACTGAATTAGATCATTTTATAATATTGAAGGTCTTAAAAAATTAAACTAACTTATTAAATATTATTTCGGTTGGTATATTATTTGCTATGTTTATCAAATAGTTCAAATAATTTGAGGCCTGCATTTTTGATAAAAATTTCTGTAGAACAAACACTAAGGAAGGCTGCATTTCACGTAAAAAATGATGAAATAGTTGAGGCCAAAAAATTATATTACACAATTTTAAAAAATTTTCCTAAAAACCTCCGCGCACAAGATGGTCTAGCTCAATTAAAAGAAACTAAGCAAAATAATAATTTACAAAATTCGCCTGAGCAAATTTTTCATCAACTAATAAATCACTATAAAAAAAATGAATTTAATATTGTATTTAATGAAGCAAAAACCCTAACTACAAAATTTCCAAAGATGTTTATCTTTTGGAACATACTAGGAGCATCCGCTCAAAAATTAGGTAAGTTTGATGAAGCTATAGATGCATACCAAAAAGTTATTTTGCTAAAACCAGATTTGGCGGAAGTCTATAGTAATATGGGGGTTGCCCTCAAAGAACAAGGTAAGTTTGATGAAGCAATTGAGGCACATCAAGAGGCGCTTTCTATTAATCCAAATTATGCAGAAGCATACAGCAACATCGGTAATACCTTTAAAAATCAAGGTAAGTTTGATGAAGCAATTGAAGCATATCAAAAGGCACTTTCACTTAAACCTGATTACGCAGAAAGTTATAATAATGTAGGTGTCGTCCTAAAAGAACAAGGTAAGCTTGATGATGCTATTGAGGCATATAAAAAGGCTATTTCACTTAATTTTAATTTTACAGAGGCTTACAACAATATGGGTGTTGTCCTTCAAGAACAAGGTAAGTTTGATGATGCTATTGAGGCATATAAAAAGGCACTTTCACTTAAACCTGATTATGCTGAAGCATACAGCAACATGGGTAACACACTTCTAGATCAAGGTAAGCTTTATGAAGCAATAGAAAATTACA
>CABXSI010000072.1 GCA_902514865.1 uncultured SAR116 cluster alpha proteobacterium | reverse complement strand
TGATAAAATTGTTACTCAAGAACTATTACTGTTATCATTTACTTCTATGAATGATCAGGCTAAAGGCATTTTATCAAATCATAATATTACTTTCAGTAAACTACAAAATGAAATTAAAAAATTTAGGAAAGGCAAAAAAGCTATGAATGACAACGCTGAATCAGGGTTTGATGCGTTAAATAGATTTGCAACTAATTTAACGGATAATGCAAAAAAAGGTTTATTAGACCCTGTTATAGGAAGAGATGAAGAAATAAGAAGACTTATTCAAGTTTTATCTAGAAGGACAAAAAATAATCCAGTTTTAATTGGTGAGCCTGGTGTTGGGAAGACTGCGGTTGTAGAGGGTTTGGCAATTAGAATAAGGAATGATGATGTTCCTGAAAAACTTAAAGGTAAAGAAATATTTTCTTTAGATTTAGCTAGTATTTTAGCAGGAGCAAAATTTAGAGGTGATTTTGAAGAAAGATTAAAGTCTTTATTAGTTGAAATAGAAAAACAAAGAAATAAAATTATATTATTTATTGATGAGCTCCATTCATTAGTAGGAGCAGGGGGTGTTGATGGCTCACTTGATGCTTCTAATATATTTAAACCAGCATTAGCTAGGGGTGAGCTACACTGCGTAGGTGCTACTACATTTGACGAATATAGGAAATACATTGAAAAAGACAAAGCTTTAGAAAGACGCTTTCAACAAGTTTATATTAATGAACCTGATGTTGAAAATTCTATTTCAATGATGAGAGGTCTTAAAGAAAGATATGAATTATTTCATGGGATTACGATTACAGATAAGGCTTTGTCAGCTTCAGTGAATTTATCATCACGGTACATTAATGATAGATATTTGCCAGACAAAGCTATTGACTTAATTGATGAGGCAGCTAGTCGTAAACGGATTGAAATTGACTCAAAACCAGACTCATTAGATGAAATTGATAGGAGGATCATACAATTACAAATAGAAAAAAAGGCTTTAAAAAAAGAAAACAACCAACTGTCAAACGATAGAGTATCAAAGGTGGAGTTAGAATTAAAAGAATTAGGAGCAATTTCTGAAAAAGAAACAGAGAAATGGAAATCATACAAAAGAATTATAGAAGAAGAGCAAGAAAGAAAAATTCAACTTGAGACTTACAGAAATGAATTAGAGATAGAAAAAAGAAAGGGCAATTGGGAAAGGGCAGGAGAACTTTCTTACCAAGTTATCCCAAATTTAGAAAAAATGATATCAGAATCTAAAGCTTTAGATGATCAGTTAAATACAACAGTGACGGAAGACGATGTTGCTACAGTTGTTTCAAAATGGACGGGTATACCTGTAGAAAAAATGATGGAGTTTGAACGTGCGAAATTATTAAATATTGAAATGGAATTGAAAAAGTCAATAATTGGTCAAGATTACATAATTAGCGCAATCGCTAGAACAATTGTTCGCTCTAGAGTAGGATTAAGTGATACGGCCAGCCCCATAGGTTCATTTTTATTTTTAGGATCAACTGGTGTTGGCAAAACTGAAACGGCTAAAAATTTAGCAGAGCTCATATTTAATAAAAAGGATGCTCTAATAAGGATAGACATGTCTGAATATATGGAAAAGCATTCTGTTTCTAGGTTAATTGGAGCTCCTCCTGGGTATATTGGATATGACGAAGGAGGTGCTTTAACTGAAGCAGTCAGAAGAAGACCATATAGAGTTATTCTTTTTGATGAAGTAGAAAAAGCTCATGGAGATGTTTTAAATTTACTGTTACAAGTAATGGATGACGGTAGATTAACCGACAGTCATGGTAAAACTGTCGATTTCACTAATACTATTATCATTATGACAAGTAATGTTGGTGCAAAGCATTTCAGTACTAATGTCAATTTTAGTCAAGATAATGCGAAAGAAAAACTAATTAGACAAAAAGTTATGGACTCCGTTAAATTAAAATTTACTCCAGAGTTTTTAAATAGATTAGATGAAATTTTATTTTTTTCTAAATTAGGTAAGTCCCATGTTAGCAAAATTGTAGAAATACAATTAAATCGGCTCAAAAAAAGATTGTCATCAAATAACTTTTTTATTGAATGGGATAATGACGTTAATGATACAATTGCCCTACTTGGCTACGACCCTGAATATGGTGCAAGGCCAATTAAACGTAAAATCAGACATGTTGTAGAGGACGAAATCAGTCAACTTATAATTAATAATGTTGTTAAAGAAGGTGATACGATTTTAGTTAGTGCTAAAGATAATACTATTAAAGTTAAAGTTTCTAACAAAGATTAATTTAATTTAAAATCCTTAATATTATTAAACTCACTTATAGCCATCATGTTATTTTTAATTGACCTTTCAAGAGCGATTTTTTTAGTAATTATTTTATTTACATGTTTTTGATAATCAATCATATTTTTTTTATGAATATTCTTTCCTGCAGGCAATTTTATATTCATTGGATTAACTTGCTTATTATTCCTAAGAACTTCATAGTGTAGATGTGGACCAGTAGACCTTCCACTACTACCCACATAACCAATAGTTTTGCCTTGTAAAACCCTTTTACCAACTCGAACATTTTTATTAATACCTGATAAATGAGCATAAGCAGTTTTATAAGTTCCTGTGTGTCTTATTCTAACGTATCTACCATATGATCCGTTCCATCCTGCTTTTTCTATAACTCCATCTCCAGCTGCAAAAACTGGGGTTCCAGAAGGTGCTGCAAAATCAAGGCCTCTATGCATTTTTGTATATCCTAGAATTGGATGTTTTCTATTACCATATCCACTCGACAACCTCGC
>CABXSI010000071.1 GCA_902514865.1 uncultured SAR116 cluster alpha proteobacterium | reverse complement strand
AAGCCCAAAAATGCGGTGGTGTCCACAAGAATATTATTCCAAAAAGTAACAAAGGCTCTGCAGAAAAACCACCTCCTACAAAAGAGAAACCTATTACAGGAGGAAATGCTCCCGCAGCACCTCCAATTACAATGTTTTGATATGTATATCTCTTAAGATATACAGTATAAAATACTGCATAAAATAATATCGTAAATGCTAGTAAAAAAGAAGAAACCCAATTTATTGCCAACCCTAAAATAACAATAGAAATTAAAGATGCAACAATCCCAAATGTAAAAGCTTCTGATGGTTTAATTCTTTTTGAAGGTATAGGCCTATTTTTAGTCCTATCCATCACACTATCTATATCTCTTTCATACCACTGATTTAGAACTCCAGATGCACCAGCACCGAGAGCAATTGCAAAAATACCAATAGCTGCTAAGATTGGATTTAACCCAAACATACTGTCATAAGAAGCAGAGAAATAACCCACAAAAGCTGTGAAAACAACTAAAGACATAACTCTGGGCTTCATTAAAACAAAGTAATCTTTTGGAGAGCTGTTAAACTCGATTTCAGAACTTACTTCATTGATATATGTTTTAGTATTCAAAATAACTTATCTCACTTTATTCAAATTATCTAACAGTTGGGATGTCTTCAAAAGTATGATAGGCGGGTGGAGAAGTTACTGTCCATTCTAAAGTATTATCATCAGCACCCCAAGGATTGTTCGAAGTTTTACGTTTTTTTACAAAAGCCTCAACTATTACAACCAAGAATATTATAGCGCCAAGAGCTCCAATATAAGAACCAATAGAAGCTACCATGTTCCATCCAGCAAATGCATCTGGATAATCAATATACCGTCTAGGCATGCCTGCAAGTCCTAAAAAATGCATTGGAAAGAAAGTTAGGTTAACACCAATAAATGTTACCCAAAAATGAACTTTAGCTAAACTTTCACTATATTCATAACCTGTCATTTTAGAAAACCAATAATAAAACCCTGCAAACAATCCATAAACTGCCCCTAAAGATAGCACATAATGGAAATGAGCAATGACATAGTATGTGTTATGTAAAACAACGTCTAAACCAGCATTCGCAAGAACTACTCCAGTTACACCTCCAACTGTGAATAGAAAAATAAATCCGTTTGCCCAATACATTGGAATTTTAAAAACTATTGAACCACCCCACATTGTAGCAATCCAAGAGAATATTTTTATTCCAGTTGGCACAGCTATTACCATTGTAGCGGCCGTAAAATAGGCTCTTGTGTCAACTGAAAGGCCGACAGTGTACATGTGATGTGCCCATACAACAAAACCAATGACCCCGATTGAAACCATTGCATATGCCATACCTAAATAACCAAAAACAGGTTTCCGAGAGAATGTAGACACAATTTGACTTACAATTCCAAAAGCAGGTAAAATCATTATGTAAACTTCAGGATGACCAAAAAACCAAAATAGATGCAAAAATAGTATTGGGTCTCCACCACCTTCAGGTATAAAAAAACTTGTGCCGAAGTTCCTGTCCGTAAGAAGCATTGTTATAGCTCCGGCTAATACTGGAACTGCTAGCAGGAGTAAAAAGGCTGTTACTAACATAGACCATACAAATAGTGGCATTTTGTGCATTGTCATGCCAGGAGCTCTCATGTTAAAAATAGTAGTTATAAAATTTGCTGCACCTAATATTGATGAAGCACCAGCCAAATGAAGCGCAAAAATAGCCAAATCCATTGACATACCTGGAGAACCAGCAGAACTAGATAATGGAGGATAAATAGTCCAACCAACACCCGCGCCACCATCAACGACGGCTGACAAAAGTAATAAAACAAAACTTGGTGGTAGCAGCCAAAAGGAAATATTATTCATTCTTGGAAAAGCCATATCTGGAGCTCCAATCATGATAGGAACAAACCAGTTACCAAAACCACCTATAAGTCCAGGCATAACTACAAAGAAAACCATTATCAAGCCATGAGCGGTGGTGAAAACATTCCACATGTGTCCATCAGTCATATATTGAACACCAGGATTCATTAACTCCATTCTCATATAAACAGACATTCCTCCACCAATGAAGGCAGCTACTATGGCAAATATAATATACATAGTACCAATGTCTTTATGGTTTGTTGAATATAGCCATCTCCTCACAAAACCAGTTGGAGCCCCATGATGATCATGAGATGATGCCGCATTTGATGTTTGTGACAATGACGCCATTATTTTATCTCCTTAATTTTTTTTCTATCTAATAATGCAATCTTCTTATTATTTTTGTTTTGTATATTGGCAAATTTAACTTTAGCTTTTTTTAACCACTCCTCGTATTCATCTTTTGGAACTGCTTTAATAACAATGGGCATGTATGCGTGGTTTACTCCACATATCTGATTACACTGTCCATAGTATTTTTTATTTCCTAAAGGAACTTCTGTCCAAATCTCATTTACCCTTCCAGCAATTGAATATACTTGAAGAGCGAGAGATGGAACAAAAAATGAATGCATAACATCGTTACCTGTAATAAGGAATTTAATCCTTGTACCTTCTGGAACAACTAAAGGATTGTCGACATCTAACATTCTTTTTTGATCATCTTTTAAATCTTCCTCTGCAATGATGTATGAGTCAAAGGAAATTTCTTCGTCTGGATATTCATAGTTCCAATACCATTGAGCTCCAGTTACTTTTACAACCATGTCAACAGGTTTATCAGCTTCTGTAAGATAAAGAAGCTTAAATGAGGGAATAGCTATCACTACAAGTATTAATACCGGAACAACAGTCCAAATAATTTCTACAAGTGTATTGTGAGAGGTCTTTGAAGGCTTTACGTTGGGTTTTTCTCTAAATTTAATACTAACATACACTAACAAACCAAGAACAAAAACGGAAATCAAAGTAATAACTACCAAAAGA
>CABXSI010000070.1 GCA_902514865.1 uncultured SAR116 cluster alpha proteobacterium | reverse complement strand
ATGAAGTTGATGACAGGTTAGTCAACCTTGAAGCTATAGAGCTTAAAGATAATAACGATTTAAGCTTAAGGCCCAAGCACCTGATAGAATTTATTGGTCAACCTCAAGTTCAAAAAAATTTATCTACTTTTATTTCTGCGGCCAGTGCAAGACAGGAGCCAATGGATCACGCGTTATTATTTGGTCCTCCCGGCCTTGGCAAGACAACATTAGCACAAATAATATCGTTTGAGTTAGGGGTTGGTTTTAAGTCTACATCAGGCCCTATTATAAATAAGGCAGGAGATCTAGCCGCTTTATTAACAAATTTAAGGCCTAAAGATGTTTTGTTTATAGACGAAATTCATCGTTTATCTCCAAATATTGAAGAAATCTTGTATCCAGCGATGGAAGATCTTCAGCTAGATTTAATTATTGGTGAAGGCCCTTCAGCAAGAACTATTAAAATTGATTTACCCCCTTTCACTCTTGTTGGCGCAACTACTCGGTCTGGTTTATTAACAACACCTTTGAGAGACAGGTTTGGTATTCAAATAAGAATGGAGTTTTATAGTTCTGAAGATTTAGTAAAGATACTTTTAAAGTTAGCCGAAAAACTACAATTAAATCTTGAAAAAAGTGGTGCTTATGAAATTGCAAAACGTTCAAGAGGAACTCCCAGAGTTGCAGGAAGATTACTTAGGAGAGTTAGAGATATCTTTTCAGTATCTAATAGTAAAACAATAGATCAAAAATTTGCTGATAATGCTCTAACACAATTGGATGTGGATCGATCTGGTTTGGATTCAATTGATAGAAAATATTTAAATGTTATTATTGAAAAATATCAAGGTGGTCCCGTAGGACTAGATACTTTATCAGCGATTTTGTCAGAACAAAAAGATATGATAGAAGAAGTAATAGAACCTTATTTATTACAACGGGGGTTAATCCAAAGGTCTTCAAGGGGTAGATTTGTTTCTGCTTCAGGGTGGAGACATTTAGGTTTAAGTCCACCAAAAAATGCTGAAGAACAGTCTGATATGATGAATTTGACTGAGAAATAATTTTTGTATTATTTTAGGTAAATGGAAATTAACGTTCAAAATCTTAATGGTATTATCAATAATAATAAACATCATTATCTCGTAAAAGTTTTTTACGAAGACACTGATGCTGGTCAGATCGTCTATCATACAAACTATTTAAAATATTTTGAAAGGGCGCGAACATCTCTTTTAAACTTATTAAAAATAGATCAAATAAATTTAAAAAAAAATCATGATATTATTTTAGTAGTAAGGACAGCAGATATTCAATGGTGTAAACCAGCTATTCTGAATGATACGTTATTAATAGAAACCTGCCTTAAATATGCCAAAAATTCCAGTATAACAATACAACAACTAGCATATAGGCATTGTGATGTGAATAAAACAAAAGAGTTATTAGTTTCTGGTGTTATTCAAATAGTAGCTATGAATAGTAGCTTCAAATTAAGGCGTATTAATAAGATTTTGAAAAACCCTTTTTTTCAAAATATTTAATTCGAATTTTAAAGGTTATAAAATGAGTACAGAAGTAAAGACAGAAGTTATTTCAAGTGGTCCTGATTTGACTATATTAGGCCTTTTTTTTCAGGCAGACCCTTTTGTTAAAGGTGTAATGTTTCTACTTATATTTGCGTCTATATGGTGTTGGACAATTATTATTAATAAATCGAACACTATAAGAAGAGAAAAAATTTTTTCTATGGAATTTGAAGATGTTTTTTGGTCTGGCGTTAATCTGGACGATTTGTATCAAGAATATTCTGAAAATATTAATGGCGCTCAAGTAAGAGTTTTTATAACTGGAATGAGAGAGTTTAATCGAGTAAATTCAAAGCAATCTTTTTCTTCAAATAAACTTAATGAGATATTTCAAAGAATAAATAATTCTATGCATATCTCTATAAGCAGAGAGATTGAAAAATTAGAAAAAGGTATGAGCTTCTTGGCCTCAATAGGTTCTGTAGCACCCTTTATAGGTTTGTTGGGGACAGTTTGGGGTATAGTTAATGCGTTTCAATCAATAGCTATTAGTAATAATACAAGTCTGGCGATAGTTGCCCCAGGAATAGCTGAGGCTTTGTTTGCAACGGCTCTAGGTTTATTAGCAGCCATACCTGCAGTAGCCGCTTATAACAAATTTTCTAATGACTTAGAAAGATTATCTAACAATTTAGAATATTTCTCAATAGAATTTTCATCAGTTTTGCAACGACAGCTTGAAGAAAACTAAATGGATAACCGGATCCTTAAAAATAATAATTTAAAAAAAAATAAAACCATGAGCCAAATAAATGTTACACCATTTGTTGACGTTATGCTTGTTTTGTTAATTGTATTTATGATTACCGCCCCTTTATTGACTGTTGGTGTTTCAGTAGATCTTCCAAAAACAAAGGCAGCTCAATTAAACTCAAAAGGCGACCCAATTGTTGTTAGCATAAAACAAAATGGTGATTTATATATTCAAGAAAGAGCAATTGACGCTATCAATCTTTTGCCTCGTTTAAGGGCCATTTCGCAAGGAAATAAAAATCTAAGAATTTATGTTAGAGGTGATAAAAATGTTCCATATGGAATAGTTCTTGATACAATAGCCAAAATTAAAAGGTCTGGTTTTAAGAAGGTTGCGTTAGTAGCTAAGTTAAAAGAAAGTTGAGATGATGGTTAAGTCAACTTTTATCTCGATTGGGCTCCATGTCTTTCTTATAATGTTTGCTTATTATGGTTTACCTTCTTTAAAAGTGAAAGAGCCGATTGAGTTACCCATTGATATTGTTGAAGATGCTCCAATTAGTTCTAAAACCTCTCTTAAGCTAGGAAAAACAAAAGTAAAAGAAGTTAAAAAAAATAAAAAGGTGATAAAAAAAGAAAAAGTTAAAAAAACACCACCATTACCTCCATTACCAAGT
>CABXSI010000069.1 GCA_902514865.1 uncultured SAR116 cluster alpha proteobacterium | reverse complement strand
TTATTTTCAGGCAAAGAAGCGATATTCACACGTCCATCAGGCATAAGGTATATTCCATTTTCTTTTCTCAAGATCATTATACCTTCACGAGATATGGGTAAAAGAGAAAACATGCCATTTTGAACTTTTAAAAAACTAAAATAATCTGTTTGTTGCTTTTCTTGTAAAGAATTTGCGAGTTTATGTCTCAGAGACACAATTCTGTTCTGCATTGTTCTAATTTCTGAAAGCCAATCTTTTTTTAAAACTTCATCTTTTAATAAGGTATTAATTATTTCTGCAGCATGATCTGGCGGATGAAAATAAAGTTCTCGCGCTATCTCACTTAACATAGTTTCTAAAGATTTGCTTTTAACTTTGTCAACATCAGTTATTACCGCAATCATTCCACATCGATCTCTATATACACCAAACGTTTTACTTGATGAAACAGTAATAATTACTTCTGGTACTAATTGGACTAATTTTCTAATTCCAAGAACATCATCTATTATACTTTTCCCTAATCCTTGATAGACTAAATCAATAAATGGTAATATCCCTTTTTTAAGACAAATATTAGCAACTTGTTCCCATTGTTCTAAAGATAAATCAGCGCCAGTTGGATTATGACAACATCCATGTAATAACAATGAATCTCCAGATTTAAGTTTATTTAAGTCATTAATCATGTTATCAAAATCTAAGAAATTATTTTGTTCATTATAATAAGTATGTTTGGAAATTTTCAATCCAGCTTTTTCAAACATAAATGGCTGTTGTCCCCAAGTAGGATCAGGTATAGATATAAGTTTATTTTGTACATTATTTTTTATCAATTCACCTGCAATACGTAATCCAGAACCAGCGCCTGGTATTTGTATGGCGCCAACTTTGTCTTTTCGTTCAGAAAGAATGTCTTTACCAAGAACTAAATTTAAAATATTTTTACAATATTCACTATTTCCTGCAGGAGTTTTATAGGATTTTGACTTTTCATTTTGATACAAAATACTTTCAGCTTTTTTTACAGCTTTAAAAACTGGAGCCTCGCCTTTTTCATCTCTATAGATTCCGATACCCAAGTCAATTTTTGTATCTCTACCATCATTTTCTAAATCATTGAACATTTGTCTGGTTGAATCAAGTGATGGATCTGGAATATTAAAATATCTCATATAAAACTTTCCAAAAATATTATTTAGTTTCTAAAATAAATTCATATAAAGTAAAACATTTAATTGAAAAGAAAAAAAATTATGTTAATTTAGAAATTTATTATGTTAAAGAATCTTATTAGGAACAATCCAAAAAATCCAGTATTATTAACTGTCCCACATGCTGGAAATATTTATCCTAATAGTTTTATAAAAAACTTAAAATTAAAATTAGATAAAGTTAGAAAAATTGAAGATTTTCAATCTGATAAAATATTAGATTTGATGGATTTAAAAAGTGCCGATATTATAATAGCTAAATGCTCTAGGGCAGTTGTCGATTTAAACAGATCTAGAAATGCTATAGATAACGATATGTTTATTAATAGTGTGAGTAGTAACCAAATAGATGAAAAAAAAATGATTTCATTTGGTCTAGGTGTTTTCCCAAAAATTATTTTAAACGAAAATATATTTAAGAATAAATTACCAGTTTCATATGCTAATTCAATTTTAGAAAATTATTATGATCCTTTTCATGAAATTGTATCAAAACAAATAAATAAATTATTAAACAGATTTGGAATTTGTTATCATTTTGATTTACATACCATGCCATCTAATGCTCTAAGACAGTTCAAAAAAAAACCTGATGTAGTCTTAGGAAATAATCATGGAAAAAGCTCTTCGAGTGAACTAATAGATTATATGCGAAAGAATTTTGAAAATAATGGTTTAATAGTCCAATTAAATAATCCTTATGCAGGTGGTTTTATTACTAGAAACTATGGCAATCCTTCAAAAGGAATTGAGACAATACAAATAGAAATTAATAGATCATTATATAT
The DNA here is from genome assembly GCA_902514865.1 of uncultured SAR116 cluster alpha proteobacterium. Taxonomy (GTDB): domain Bacteria; phylum Pseudomonadota; class Alphaproteobacteria; order Puniceispirillales; family Marisalimonadaceae; genus Marisalimonas. The sequence goes on along the minus strand of CABXSI010000069.1, from coordinate 1,004 downwards.
GGATGAGGAAAAACTTTTAATAAACAACTTAAAACCACTTCAAAAAATTTTTAAACAATTTTTTGAAAATTTTAATCTCCATTTTAAATTAGCTGCTGAGTAATCAAAGTAGTCTTTCAATCGTTAATAGCTTTTCAAGTTTGCTGCTAATTACTAATTGCTCATTTATAATTTTTTTTACCAAAAGTTCTGCATATAATGGCGCATAAACAAATCCCCAGGCGCCCATACCACCTAAAAAATATATATTATTTGATTTTTTGTCTGTTAAAGAGTTTAAATTACCAAAAAATGGCATTCTATCTTTGGTGCTCGCTCTTACACTTACTCGGTAGCCTTTTTCACTAATGTTATTAAAAATATTTTTTTTTAAAAATTCTGGCATGGAGTTGATGTTAGTATTTTGGTCAATTTCTCTATAACTTGTATTAGCATTCCTGTTAAATGAAGCTCCTATTTGATGATAACCCCTAAAAGCTTGAGAGAAATGATGGCCATAGCTGAAATTGATTTTTAAATTTGAACTTAACGCATTTGCTGTTATATAAGTTACCTGGCCTGAAGTTGGCTTGATTGGTAAGTTTTGACTAAGATTAGTCATCTCAAATCCATTAGCCCAAATTACCGTTTTTGCTTTCAATCTGTTACCACATTTATCAATAATAATATTAAAGCCGTCTTTTGAGGTTATTATCTTTTCAACATCAAATTTCGATTTAAATTCTGCGTCTTTAATTAGATTTTTAATGAATTTTCTATTATCTACTATCCCACTAGATTTCATGTAGATGTGATTTACCAATTTTAAAAAATTAAGTTTTTCATAATTATTATTAATTAACTCTAAAGGCCAGTTATTTTCTAGTAGTTTTTTAAATTTAATAATTTCTCTATCTCTAGAAGGAATTAGAACAAGACCATCTGATCTTGGTATTGCATTTAAGCTTTTTGCAACTTTTCTAGAAAATAAAAAAGCTTCCAGTGACAACAAACCATAAGGAGAA
>CABXSI010000068.1 GCA_902514865.1 uncultured SAR116 cluster alpha proteobacterium | reverse complement strand
ATAGATGTTACAAAGTGTGATCTAGTTGGCCATTCAATGGGCGGAATGCTTGCTCAAATAGTTGCATCAAAACATAGCAAATTAATTAATAAGGTAATTCTATCTTGTACTCATAAAGGTTATGCGATGCCCGTAGGAAGTTCTCTGAGAGATCCATATAAATTAAGGCTAGAAGAGCGAAAACAAATGTCAAATAAAGAATTTGGTCAATTAAGAATCCAAAGAATGTTACCTGAATTAAAAAATCCAGAGATCTTCAATTTTTTATCTTTAATAAGTGAAGAAATTACGGAAGGTTCTATCAAATCTGGTGGAATGGCCATGCAGACCTTAGATACAACAGATTATTTATCAAATCTTAAACAAGATTGTCTTATATTAAAGGGTTCAAAAGACATTGTTGTGTCTAAAGAACGTTCTTATCAGTTAGAAAATTTATTGAGGCACGCAAAAATTAGAGAAATACCTAATGTTGGACATGCACCTTATTGTGAAGATGCAAAAACTTTCAACGCTGAAGTGGAAAATTTTTTCCAATAATGACTGCATTATCAAACAAGCCTTTTACCTTATATTTTCTCAGTAATACAATTGCTCTATTAGGCCTTTGGATACAAAAAATTGGAGTTGGTTGGCTCACATGGGAAATTACCGAGTCAACTTTTTGGACAAGTTTTGTTACTTTAGCTTTGATGGCTCCGGCAGGAGTTATAGGTCCTCTATTTGCTGTTTTTGCCGAAAATTGGAATATGAGAACAGCAAGTATTATATTGAAAGTGCTAATGTTTATTACTGGAGGTATAATCTGGTTTTTGCAGTATTTAGATATGCACTCGCTTTTTACTTTAGCTTCTTTATCAATTTTACAAGGTTTATTAAGCGCATGTTATCATCCAGTAAGACTAGTTTTTGTGTCTATAGTTGTTCCTAGAAATTTGTTATCCAGTGCAGTAGGGCTTAATTCAGCCTCTTTTAATGGATCCAGAGTTGTAGGTCCAGCTTTCGCTGGGGGCACAATAGCTTTATTAAACCTCGAAACAACTTTTTTTATTGCCATGCTTACTTACATTCCACTCATTCCAGTTTTAATTTATATGCCGCTTAGAAATCGAGTTAAATCCTCAAGTAAACACGATAATTTTCTCAAACGTTTGTTAGAAGGTGGAAAAGTAGCATTGAAAACTCCAATTATAGCCAGGGGTTTATTTGTAGTTTTTATCAGTGCATTTTTTGTACGTGGAATGCTTGAGATACAACCTACTATTGCAGGAGAAATTTTAGATAAAGGTAGTATTGGATTGTCTTTAATTACAGCTACTGCTGGGTTTGGAGCTTTACTTGCTTCTATCTGGATAGGTTTAAGAACTAATACTGAAGTAAAAATTGAAACTAAATTGGTTCCAATGTTAACTCTAGGACTAGTAGTAAGTTTCATACTTGGTTTTATCTCAGAAATGTACTTAATGGCATTTGCTTTTACAATTGTTGGCTTTACTACGACAGTTGTAGGTATTGGCACTCAAACAGTTATACAATTAAAGGTTGATGAAATTTATCGAGCCAGGGTTTTAACTTGGTGGTCCAGTGTTTCTTTTGGCTCTCTTACAATCGGGGGAATATTGTTGGGTCTTGCAGGGGAATTTATCCCTCTGAATGTTGGTATGATGATAATGCCAATTCTAGGATACCTAATATTTAAATTAGTTATGTATTCTCATTTTAAAAACAACTTTATGTAGTTTTTTTTATTTTAGCTTCCCTTTTAAAAATATATAAACCTGAAATAGTTATTATAATTCCACCTAATATTGTAGAGAAAATTGGATATGTATTCCAAATCAAAAAATCAAAAATTATTGCCCAAATAATTCCTGTATAATTAAATGGACTGACTATTGACGCAGGAGCTTTTTGAAGAGCATAAGTCATTAATAGTTGTGTTAAAAAGGCAGAAACGCCTAAACCAATAAATAATAACATGACTTCTATAGATGGCTGTTTCCAAAAAAATGGTTGAAAAAATGAAGTTACGATTACGCTGACTAACATAAAAAAGAATACTGTTTTAACTGGATGTTCAGTAGTACCAAGCAATCTTAAAAAAATAATGGTTGTAGACCACATGAGAGTTCCAATTAACGCAAAAATAGAGGCTATGGCAATTTGTCCGGTTGGATTTATAGCTATGATGACACCTAAAAAGCCAATAAAAATTGCTGTCCATCTACGCCAACCTATAGTTTCTTTTAGAAAAAAAATTGCAAAAATACATGCAAAAATAGGGACTGCTTGAGAGATAACAGTTACATCTGCTACTGGAAGTCTTTGAAAAGCTAGGAAGAACATTATATTGCCAATAAGACCTGCAATTCCTCTAAAAAAATGTGTCTTTGGTTTTTTAGTTTTAAGAAAATTAAATCCACCTAATTTGTAGATAATAGGTGACAATAGAATTAAAACTACGATCGCTCTTGCAAAAGCAATTTGAACTGGGTGGTATTCTATACCAATTAACTTTGCTTGGACACTCATAATAGTGACACATAAAACAGCTAAAATCATAGCTGCAATAGCTTTAAAATTGTCGTTCATATTTTTATAAATATTAACTATTCGCAATTTATTTTTGGTTTCGCATGTCTGTAAGCTTTTGCGATTCTCTTAAAAAGAAAAAACACAAAAAAGCTGATAAGAAAGGGTATAATGCTGATAATCTAATAGTAAATAATAAGTCATATCCTAAGTCCATTGCCAAAGCAAATGGCATGGCACCAATAGATGCACCTACGACTAGAACCATTTGACCTGTTCCTTGGATACTTCCGACATGAAGTCGACCAAAATATCTTGGCCATATATATCCAAATAATGCTAAATTAAAAGCGTTATTAATTCCAAAAATTACTGAATATATTATTGCAAAAGTAATGTTTGATGAAAAAGTAATAAAAATTAAAGATGCAGTTGTTACTAGAAGAGATGTTCCAATTACATTATGTGTTTTAAATCTGTCTAAA
>CABXSI010000067.1 GCA_902514865.1 uncultured SAR116 cluster alpha proteobacterium | reverse complement strand
CCTCTACCGACTTCATCTACTCCAACCATTATAATGTTACTACTTGATAATTTTCTTTCTAAATCAAAATTTGCCATTAATTCTTTGTACGATACAATTTATGTTCTTGAAGCCTTGGCATTATTTCTACAAAATTACATGGTTTATGTCTTATGTCTAATTGATGGATTAAAATCTGATCCCATCCATCACAACAGGCAGATGGGGAACCAGGTAAACAAAAAATGTAAGTTCCATTTGAAACACCAGCTATTGCTCGTGATTGTAGAGAGGATGTACCAATTTTGCTATAAGATAACCAACGGAACATCTCTCCAAAACCATCTATTGTTTTTTCAAATAATGTTTTCATCACTTCTGGTGTTATATCTCTACCAGTAAGACCTGTTCCTCCTGTTGAAATTATTACATCTATCTTTTCATTATTTATTAAATTTGTGAATAATTCGTAAATTTCATCAAAATTATCTTTTACTATGTCCCTAGAAATAATTTTATGATTGGATTTATGTACTCTATCCTCCAAAACATTCCCAGATTTATCGTTGTCTAAGGTTCTCGTGTCAGATATTGTTACGATAGCTATATTTATAGGAATAAAATTAGTATGATTTGTCATGGTGTTAACTTCCTGTTTTTTCTTTAAAAAAAACTCTAAAATCTATGGGTTTACCTGATGCTAAAGTATTGAGAATGTTGTTATCTTGATTAAATCTTATTTTATAAATCCATAAATTTGTTAATACCAACTTAATATAATTTCTTGTTTCTCTGGCAGGCAAGCTTTCTAACATCAATAATGTATCTTTATTTTTGTAATTTTTATTTTTAGTCCATTTCTTAAAATTTCCAGGACCAGCATTATAACTTGCTAGCATCCACATCAAATCTTGGTTAACAATAGGCAATTTAAGAAGAAACTTCATGTATTTAGAACCAATAAGTATATTGTGAGGAGGATTATAAAGTAGATGATTTTTACTTCTTCTTAGCCTATATTCTCTATTTTTCATTATAAACGCTGCAGTTGATGGTATTATTTGCAAAATACCCATAGCTTTTGAAGAACTTTTTGCTCTAGGGTTAAAACCTGACTCTTGTCGAGCTATTGCATAAACAAGTGCTCTATCCTTTAAATCAGAAGTATCCATTTTCCAAGAAGGTATAGGATATAAACCACCTAAATGAATTTGATTATAATCATTTCTTAAAATAGCAGCTAGCCTAAACGTTAATCCTGGCATGTTATTTTTGGATATAAATGATAATAGTTGAGGGTAATCCTTCACATCAAACTTAGGAATAATTTTTCTAAACTCTCTAGCAGCTTTATGGTACTCATTTACCTCTATAAGAGCTAGGGCTCTTATGCCACCTTTATGTTCAATAATTTTTTGTAATAAATTTTTATCGTATTTCGGCAAGCTAAATTTTGGATTATATTTATATCCTAAAGATGCCATAGCTAATGAACCATAAAATGTACGTTCTCGTTTTGCAGCTTTAATCAAAAAATAATTAGCTTTTTGAGGATTTCCTAAAAAGTACGAAATACGTGCAGACCAATAACCACCTGCAGCCGCTATTCCGTCAGGTCCACTAATTTCAGCCAATTTATTAAAAAAATATTTTGAGGTTTCGATTTTTTTAATTCTCCAGGATGCTAAACCACCAGCCCATAAAGCCAAAGGCTTAGGGATACCAGACAAGCTCATTGAAAGTCTGGCTTGTCTTATAGATTTATAATCTTTATCAAATATAAAAAAAGCATGAGCTAACTCAGCTCTAAGTTGAGATAGTTCATTATTAGTTAAATATTTTTTTACTTTTTTGCTATTTAATAAATTTTCTGCATATTGTGTATTTTTTTTATTTATAGCACGTCTTAATTTAATTGAAGTTTGATAGGAATATCTTTTATATTTATTATTATCTAATGGAAATCTTGGCTTAAGAGAATTAGTTTTATATGTACCGTATCCATTTAAAAAACCTGATGTAGGTTTTTTAGGGTTTTTATAGTTTTTTGGCTTTCTTTTAAGCGCTATTCTTGTAATTCTAGTAGCATCAGGATGATCATTATATTTTTCTAGCCAAAGTCTAAGATCTCTATATGAACTTCTCCATCCAGTAGGGTGCAAATATCTTTCCGCATATACGTTACCTAATAAGACTTTGTTTTTTAATTTTTTTATTAAAGTATCAACTTTTATCCATTCTCTAGATTGTTTACTTTTTATAGATTTTTTTTGGATTGCAAAAATTTCCTTATAGATTTTAACATCTTCCAATAACAAAATTTTTGTATTTGGTGGAATTTCTCCAAAGGAATAACCACCAAATAAGAATAAATTAAGTAAAGTAGCAATAAACGCACATATTAGTTTTTTTGAAATTAGCATAAAATCTTCACATTTCCCTAATTTTATCCCTTATCAATTTCATATCTTCCCAAGCCTTTATTTTCATATCAGGTCTATTTAACAAATATGATATGCTAAGTGTTGGAAGTATATGAGGATTATATTCTGAAGCAAAATGATTAATTAGATCAGGTTTTAAATAGTGCCATTTACCTCTTGTTTTAATTATACTCTGATTTAAACCTAGTATCTGGTTAGTTGGAACTTCTCCCAGACAAACAATTATTTTTGAATTGAGCAAATTTATCAATTTAAAAATAAAAGGTCTACAAATTTTTATTTCTTCTTCAGTTGGATATCTATTACCTGGTGGTCGCCAAGGAATTGCATTTATAATAAATATATCGTCATATTTTAGGTTTATAGCATTAAGCATCTTTTCAAAAAGATCTCCTTTTGCCGAAACAAAAGACTTGCCAATCTTGTCTTCTTCTGTATTAGGAGTTCCATCAATAAATAATAAATCAGCATTTTTATTTCCTTGAAATTTAACAAAATTTGCTGCAGTTTTTTTAAGATTACAGCCGTTGTAACTTTCAAATAAATTTTCTAACTCATTAATATTATTCTCTTTTTTTTCTTCATTCGTAAAAAAAATATCAAATTTATTTTCTGAAATAGTTTTTATCGGATTTATTAATTTTGTTTGATTTTCATTTTGA
>CABXSI010000066.1 GCA_902514865.1 uncultured SAR116 cluster alpha proteobacterium | reverse complement strand
ATTGACATAAGTCTAGAATTTAAAGAGCAAAATTTTCAAACCACAATTGGAATGATTGGAAAATTTCAAGTTTATAATGTCATGGCGTCTGCATCTATTTGCATTGCATTAGGTATGGATTCAAACTTAATTTTTAAATCTCTAGGATACCTTAAACCTGCTCGTGGAAGAATGGAGGTTCTCTCAGAAACAAAAAACAAAGCATCCGTTATAATTGATTATGCACATACACCAGCTGCTCTAAAATCTGCACTCAAATCTATTCATGAAATAATAGGTAGAGAAAGAATAATAACTTTATTTGGGTGCGGAGGAGATAGAGACAAAAACAAACGCAAAATAATGGGAGAAATTGCTAATGAATACTCGGACGTAGTAATAGTTACTGACGACAACCCAAGAAATGAAATTCCTTCAAATATTAGGAGTGAAATTTTAAGTGGCTGTCCGAATGCTACAGAAATTCCTAACAGAGATAAGGCTATTAAATATGCTGTCTCACAGTTAAAAAAAAATGATCTTCTACTTATTGCAGGTAAAGGACATGAGACTTTTCAAGCTGTTGGAATAGAAACTCTTCCTTTTGATGATTATACCGTCGCTAAAGAAGCTATTAAAAACATTGAAAATTCTGGAATAATAAATTGAAGCCTTTATGGACAAAAAAAGATTTAATATCGGCTACCAATGCCCTAGATCCTTCTACATATTTCCTCCAAAACTATAATGGGGTTTGTGGAGTGAGTATAGATGACAGAACTATAAATAAAGGCGACTTATTCATAGCCATAATTGGTGATAAATTTGATGGTCACGATTTTATAGAAAATGCAATAAAAAAAGGTGCTAATGGAATAATGGTATCTAATAAAATGCTGGCTAATAAATATAAAGCATTATTGGTAAAAGATACTAAAAAAGCTTTAGAGCAAATTGCAAAATTTTCAAGACATAGATTTAAAGGGGTTACTATTGCTATAACAGGTAGTAGCGGAAAGACGAGTACAAAACACCTTTTATCTAATACTTTAAAGAAATTTGGTAAAACTCACCATACTCACAAAAATAACAATAATTTAATTGGACTTTCACTTACCTTGTCAAGACTACATGAAAATTATAATTATTGTGTCTTAGAACTAGGCATGAATAACGCTGGAGAAATTCGGAAATTGACTAAAATTGCGCTACCAGATATAGCCCTAATAACAAATATTTCTAGTTCTCACATCCAGAATTTTAAAAATGAAAAAGAAATAGCAGATGAAAAAAGCGAGATATTTTCAACCTTAGATGAAAATGGTATAGCTATAATAAACAGTGATACTTTATGGAATGAGTATTTAGTCAAAAAAGCAAAAAAGGTATCGGCAAAAATACATTTATTCGGCCACTCTAAATATGCAAATACGGAAATTACTAAATTAGTTGACGAAAAAGAAGGTTCAACAATTTGTTATGATAAAATAAAAAATTGGCATTTAACAAACCTGAATATAACACAAGCATTAAACGCTATAGCGACAATCTCAGTTATTAAAGAATTAAGATTATGTACGGTTACCGCACAAAAGGTAATTAGTAGAATTAAACCTCTTGCTGGAAGAGGCGAGAAAATAATTATAAATTTTGGTAAAAAAGATAAAACATATGTAATAGATGATAGTTACAATGCCAATCCTGACTCTATGAAAGCTGCTCTCTCTAATTTTTATCAAACAAAATACAAGTTAAGTACTTATAAGACTATTTTGATAATTGGCGATATGCTTGAATTAGGAAAAAATGCAAAAGAAATGCATTTTAAACTTATTCCAATGATAAAAAAATTAAATCCTGACCTACTTATAACTGTAGGGCCTTGTACAAAGCAAATAAGTGATGAATTAAAAGAATTAATTAGTTGCAAATCATACTTAACTTTCTCACCTCTTTTAAAAAGAGTTACTGAATTTGTTAAACCCAATCAAATCATTCTTGTCAAAGGGTCAAATGGGATCGGACTATGGAATCTAATTCCAGTTTTTAAAAATATTAATCAGGAGAAACGCAATGTTGCCTGATTTTTTTCTTACTTATACTGAATATTTCCAACCTCTTAATTTATTCAAATACATTACTTTTAGATCTATTGGAGCTTTATTAACAGCGTTATTAATCAGTTTTATATTTGGTCCAAAAATTATTGCTTTATTAAAAAAAATGCAAAAGAAAGGGCAACCAATAAGATCTGATGGCCCTAAGAGTCATATAATATTTAAAACTGGCACTCCAACAATGGGTGGTTTGTTAATGGTATTAGCTTTTACTACTTCAACAGTTTTATGGGCAAAGCTAGATAATGCATATATATGGATAATTTTGGGAGTGGCCATTTCTTTTGGATTGATAGGACTATTAGATGATTGGATTAAGGTGTCTAAAATGACAAGTAATGGCCTAAAAGGTTATCAAAAAATTATTCCACAGATTTTTATTGCTTTCATAGCAGCTTGGTTTATTTCTGACAACACACCTCAAAATTTACAAAATACATTATCTATCCCATTCCTTAAGGAAAGCATTTTTTTTCTAGGAGTTTTATATATACCATTCACAATTTTAGTGATTGTAGGATCCTCTAACGCAGTAAACTTAACTGACGGTCTAGACGGTTTAGCAATAGTTCCCGTAATGATAGCGGCAAGCTCTTTTGCTATAATTGTTTATTTAACTGGGCATTTAAATTTTTCTAGTTATTTACAAATCAGTTATGTGCCTGGTGTGGGCGAAATATCAGTTTTTCTTGGAGCGATAATTGGTTCAGGGTTAGGTTTCTTATGGTTTAACGCTCCACCAGCCATGGTTTTTATGGGGGATACTGGATCATTATCTCTTGGGGGAGTTATAGGTGTCAGTGCTTCGGCCTCAAGACACGAGTTAGTTTTAATCATAATTGGTGGTCTATTTGTATTAGAAACTATATCTGTGATTGTACAAATAGTTTCTTTCAAGCTTACAGGCAAAAGAATATTCAGAATGGCACCATTACATCATCATTTTGAGCAAAAAGGATGGGCTGAGCCCACCATTGTAATTAGATTTTGGATAATAGCATTAATTTTGGCTTTAATAGGTCTCTCGACCCTTAAACTTAGGTAAAGATATTGAATAGTATTATTAATTATAAAAATCAGAATGTT
>CABXSI010000065.1 GCA_902514865.1 uncultured SAR116 cluster alpha proteobacterium | reverse complement strand
GGTGATAAAGCTGTAATAGAGCAGCTCAACATAATTCTTAAAAATGAATTAACAGCTATCAATCAATATTTTCTACACGCTCGAATTCTAAAGGATTGGGGATTCTTAGGTCTTGCTAAAAAAATATATGATGAGTCAATGGGTGAAATGAAGCACGCTGACTGGATTATTGAAAGGGTATTAACACTTGAAGGTCTTCCTAATTTGCAGGATTTAGGTAAATTAAAAATAGGTGAAAATGTTCCTGAAATGTTTAGTGCAGATTTGGGCCTAGAGATGACAAATCAATCATGTTTAAAAGTTGCTATAAATGTTTGTGAAGACAAGAATGATTATGTAACTAGAGATATCTTTCTCAAAATATTAGATGATACAGAAGAACATATAGATTGGATTGAATCTCAGCAACATGTTATTGAACATGCGGGTCTCAAAAATTTCTTGCAAGAGCAAATAGCTGCATAAGTTATTTTAAATTATACTCAAGATTATTCTGAGACTGATTTATTTCTTGTTTAATATACTCTGAACAACTTCCACATTGTGGCTTAGCTCCGCAGCTTTTATAAACTAGTGAGGGCGTATTAGCTCCACTAGTTACTGCTGTGGTTATAGCCTTATCTGAAATTGCATTACATACACAAATTATCATTTATAATTTCTCCCAAGCAAAGTAATTAAACTAATTTTGAGAATGATTGTCAATACCATTTGCATTATAATTATCAAATACAGGATTAATGATTTCAAAAGTTTTTTGAGATAAATCAGAAAGTTTAAGACTTGGGTTAGAAACTAGTAATAACTTCATTGCTTCATGGTAGGCGGCACAGGTCGAAAAACCAGAATTGATTAAGCCATGATAAAGTATCTTAACGTTGTCCACGTCTTGAGTAGGATACTTGTTTGAGTTAATATTTTTAAAAGTTTTAATTTGAACAATATTAGACATAGTTAAATAAAGAGTTAATAATGATAATTGTTATCATTATTATAAATAATTTTTTTACAGTCAATAAAAAACTTGAATTTTAAATAAAAGTATCTTATGTAGTCTTACTAAGAGTCATTATCATTATGATAATGATTCGCATAATAACTTACACTTGGAGATTTAAATGAATAATATAAAGTTTAAAGGTGCAAGCTTAGCAAAGCTATCTTTTGTTGGTGCTGTAACTTTTTCTTTCATGTGTTCTTCCATTACTTCTGTTAATGCTGGACATCATGGAAATGTTTATGGTCCTTATCCAATAACTGAAAAAAGTTATAAAGGTACTAAAAAGAATTCCGTATCATATGGCGGCCAAATGGCCAGACAATTATTACATAACAGTTTAAAAAAATTAGCATCAAAGGGTAGCCCAAGTGATCCTACTTCGGCACCTGAAAAGAAAATGCTTGCTTATCTAAATACTAAAGATAAATCAAAATCTCTTCCAATAATGGATCCTAAAAATAGTTCTAAATTTCCAGTTAAACAAAAAATGATTGGTGAATTGTCTGGAGGAGCTAACCTATCAGGTAAGGCAGACAAAAGAATACAAACATCTTGGCCTGGAAACATGAGTGGCGTAGACGTTATTAAATTTATGATTAAAAAAGCAGGTAAAACAAAGGGTGGTGTTGATACTAGAAATGGTATGAATTATCCTCAACTTATTTCAAAATATACAATGGGAGCAGTTTTATATCATCAGGCTTGCGATAATTATCTTGACGAGAAAATGACAGCGAGCTCTAAACCTAATAACAAACCTTATAAAAAAGGAGCTTATTATACAGGTAAAGAACATAGTTGGGATGAGGCTTTTGGATATTGGGGAGCTGCTGCTCATACTATGAAGTTATCCGCTGCTCAAAGTTATGATGTTGCTAAAAAGAAAGACTTAAAAGCTGCAGACTATAATAAAGATGGAGTGGTTGATCTTCAAACTGAAATGACATATGCGCATGCTTACTATGCTTCTAGCTATGATAAAAAGGGTAAAACAAATTACCTTAAAACTGTAACAGGAGCCTTTATCGACGGAAGAAAGCTTATTACAGCAGCTGATGGAAATAAATTATCTGAGGCAGAACTTAATAAAATACAAGATTATGTTCAAATAATCTGTAGTAATTGGGAAGATGTAATAGCTGAGTCTGTCTTTAAATACGCAGGATCTGTTTATAAAGATTTAGGTAAGATAGAAAAAGCCCTCGCTTCAGGTTCTGGCATGGACAAGGCAATGTCAAAGTATTTAAAACATTGGGGTGAGTTAAAAGGATTTGCCATGGCTCTTCAAGCTGGTCCTGACAACAAAAGCGACACATTTAACAGGATGAACCGCATGATGGGATTTGGTCCTTTACTGCCTAATTTATCACAAGTTGTAGGAATTGACTCTTCTGGAAATTATATAAAAGACCAGGGTTCTTCAATCGGATATTACAAGCTTCATATGCTTAAAATACAAAATCTTATGGCTGACAAATATGCTCTTAAGGCTAAAGTAAATGATGCAACAGGTGGTATGGCAGCACTACTTGAAGAAGTAGGCACCAAAAAATCTGCTGAAAACGATTAATATAAAATAAGAAGCTGACCAGTTATACAACTGGTCAGTAATTTAAAAATGGAAATATTTTATCAATACTTAGAAATTATAAGTGAAAACTTTTTTGATCCCAAAAAAAGAGTGTTTTTGGGGTATTTATTTTCTGCATTCTTAATTTCATTTATGTGGCTAACCTTTGTTAAAAAAGAAAAAATTAAACAATCAATCTACAAAATTTTTGACAAAAAAATTTTTATGTCAAAATCTGCACAAGCAGACTACGTTTTATTTTTGTTAAATATAATAATTTTGATGTTTTTATCTCCATTATTAATTTCACAATTAGCAATTGCACATTTTGTCTTTGAATACCTACATTCACAAACAATGTTAACACCATTGGGTATTGATATAAATTATATGTGGATGATACCAATTTTTTTCACATTTTGTTATTTTGTACTTGATGATTTTACAAAGTACGTAACTCATGCATTAATGCATAAAGTACCATTATTATGGGAAATTCATAAAACTCATCATTCTGCAAGAACTCTTACACCGCTTACTATATTTAGAACCCACCCAATTGAAGGTGTTATTTTCGTAGTAAGAAGTGCTTTTACACAAGGTATAGTTATAGCAACATTTTATTATGTATATGGTGGTAATATTACTTTTGTAACCATATTAGGAGCAAATTTGTTTTCATTTTGGTTTCATTTGTTTGGATCTAACTTAAGACACTCTCATATAAGGATTAATTATTGGAGTTGGTTAGAAAAAATTTTAATTTCTCCTGCTCAACATCAAATTCATCACTCAATAAAAAAAGAGCATCATAATAAAAATTTTGGAGTTGCATTTGCTTTCTGGGATTATATGTTTGGGTCTTTATATATCTCAAAAAGTAATGAAGACGTAAAATTCGGAATTTCTGAATCAGAACATAAATATGAAAATAATA
>CABXSI010000064.1 GCA_902514865.1 uncultured SAR116 cluster alpha proteobacterium | reverse complement strand
TTATTAAAAATAAAAACTTTTACGGATGGGTAAAAATGAAAAATATCTGGGGCTTTACAAGTAAATAATTTATTATTATTTCATTTATTCTCTTTTAGGATTAATGTAAACTTCGTAATAAATGTAAAAGGTGTTTTACTGTGGCTTTATTTAAAAACTCATTTAATTATCAAGAATTAATTGATTGTGCTAAAGGGCGACTAGCAGGCGTTGATTTTCCTAAACTACCCTTACCCCCTATGCTTATGTTTGATGAAATCACTAATATTAAAGAGACTGGTGGGACTTATGATAAAGGTACAGCTCATGCTCAATTTAAAATTACTCCAGATAAATGGTTCTTTCCTTGTCATTTTGAAAATGATCCTGTAATGCCAGGATGCCTGGGAATGGATGCACTATGGCAACTTTTAGGATTTTCATTAGGTAATATGGGTGGCAAAGGAAAGGGTAGGGCAATATCTGTAGGAGAGGTAAAATTTACTGGACAAATATTGCCAATTGCAAAAAAAAGTAGAATATTTTCTTGATTTTAAAAGAATTATAATGAGAAAACTTATATTAGGTATAGCTGATGGAAAAGTAGTTTGTGACAATAAGACTGTTTTTGAAGCATCTGATATAAGGGTTGGACTTTTTCAAGATTAATTATTTCTCAAATAAATAGGATTAAACATGAGTAATGAAAAAAGAGTTGTTATTACTGGTATGGGAATAGTTAGCTCTATTGGTAATAATGTAGAAGAAGTTAAAGATTCTTTAGTAAATCAAAATTCTGGAATTGTTAAAGCTGAAACTTACAAAGAAATGGGCTTTAGAAGTCAAATTCATGGTGAAGTTAAACTTAAATTAGAGGATTATGTTGACAAAAAGCAACTCAGATTTATGGGTGCTGGTGCTGCATACTCAGTTATCTCTATGAAGCAGGCAATTAAAAACGCTGGATTAACCCCTGAAGAAATATCTAACCCAAAAACAGGTCTTATTGCCGGCTCTGGTGGACCTAGTACTGTCAACTTACTTCAATCATTTGATATCGCCAGGGAAAAAGGACCTAAAAGAGTTGGTCCTTTTATGGTTCCAAGATGTATGAGCTCATCAGTGTCTGCCTGCATTGCTACTTTTTTTAAAATTAAGGGTATTAATTTTTCAATTACTTCTGCCTGTTCGACATCAGCACATTGTATTGGTATCGGAGCAGATCAAATTAAATACGGAAATCAGAATATAGTTTTTGCAGGAGGTGGTGAAGAACTTGACTGGACACTCTCTGTGCTATTTGATGCAATGGGTGCAATGTCTAGCAAATATAACGAAACACCTGAATTAGCTTCAAGACCTTACGATTTAGACAGAGATGGATTTGTAATTGCAGGAGGTGGCGGAATGCTAGTTTTAGAAGAACTTGAGCATGCAAAAGCAAGAGGTGCTAAAATTTATGGGGAAATAGTTGGTCATTGCGCAAATTCTGACGGCCATGATATGGTTGCCCCAAGTGGGGAAGGTGCCATTAGATGTATGCAACAGGCACTGGCTAAAACTAATCAAAAAGTTGATTATATAAATGCTCACGGAACAAGTACTCCTGTTGGAGATATGCAGGAACTTCATGCAGTAAGAGAAGTTTTTAAAAATAAAGGCTATCTTCCAAGACTTACCAGCACTAAGTCCTTAACAGGTCACTCTTTAGGAGCCACAGGTGTACAAGAGGCTATCTATACATTACTAATGATGAACAATAATTTTATTTCTGGATCTGCTAACATTAACAATGATGATCCAGAAATAGGTTCCATCGACATACCTAGAAAAACCATCCAAAATATAGATATTAATTTAGCTCTTTCAAATTCTTTTGGATTTGGAGGAACAAATGCCTGTATTGCATTATCTAAATTTAATTAAGAAAGTATATTATGTCTATGATGAAAGGTAAAAAAGGTCTTATAATGGGCGTTGCTAATGAACGTTCAATAGCCTGGGGCATTGCTAAAACTTTAGCTAATAATGGTGCTGAGTTAGCTTTTTCCTATCAAAATGAAGGATTTAAAAAAAGATTAATTCCCTTAATGGATACTATAAAAGCGAATAAAATTTATGAATGTGATGTTTCTAAAAAAACTAAAGAGCCGAGCTCTATAGAAAATATGTTTGATAAAATTTTAGAAACTTGGAAAGAAATTGATTTTGTTGTTCACGCCCTCGCATATTCAGATAAAGAAGAATTAAAAGGGAAATATGTAAATTGTAGTAGAGAAAACTTTCTAAATTCACTTGATATATCAGCATTTAGTTTTACAAGGACTGCTAAATCAGCAACTCCTCTTATGTCTTCTAAAGGTGGAAGTTTGTTAACTTTATCTTATCTTGGAGCAGAAAGAACTACTCCTAACTACAATGTAATGGGAGTAGCAAAGTCAGCATTGGAAGCTTCAATTAAGTATTTAGCAATGGATCTAGGTAAAAATAATATCAGAGTTAATGGTTTATCAGCTGGTCCAGTAAAAACACTTGCTGGTGCAGCTATTTCTGGCGCTCGTCATGTATATAGATACTCAGAAAGTGTGGCACCATTGAAATTTAATCCTGAGCTAAATGAAATAGGTAATTCTGCTTTATACCTTATATCAGACCTGTCATCTGGTGTAACAGGAAATATTCATCATGTCGATGGAGGTTTACATAGTGTAGCTATACCTAAATCAAATGATCTAGAGTAGTTTAAAGCTATTTATTTTTCCAAATAGGTTTTCTTTTTTCTGAAAAAGCTTCCATACCTTCCACATGATCTTCAAGAGCAAAAGTTGAATAAAATAATGCTCTTTCAGAACGAATGCCCTCTTCAAGAGTTGTTTCATATGCAACATTAACGGCTTGTTTAGCTAATTTGGCTAGAGGTTTTGATTGATTAGCAATTTTTTGAGCGATTTCTTTTAAAGAAACATCAAATTTGTCATCACTAATTACTTTAGCTACTAATCCTGATTTTTCTGCTTCATCAGCAGAGATCATGTCTCCAGTCAAAATTGCTAACATAGCTTTTGATTTGCCAATAGATCTGGTCAATCTTTGTGTTCCTCCTGCACCAGGTATAGCACCAATATTTATTTCGGGCTGACCAAACCTTGCGTTTTCAGAAGCAATTATGAAGTCACACATCATAGCCAACTCACAACCACCGCCTAAAGCATATCCTTTAACACCAGCTATTATTGGAGTTTGAATTTTTGGGATGTCTAGCCATCCATTTTCAATATATCTTGTCTCTGAAACTGATGCATAATTATGCTTGACCATTTCTTTTAAATCAGCGCCAGCTGCAAATGCTTTTTCTGAACCAATCAAAACTATGCATCCTACAGATAAGTCATTATCAAATTTTTCTGTCTCTTCTTTTATTGCTAATATAAAACCCGCTGATAGTGGATTAAGTTTGTTTTCATGTTTTAGTTGAACCCAACCTACGCCATTGTCTGACCAAGATTTAACCCACTCATTTTTTGGAACTACCCTATTCATAAACGACTCCTAAAATATTTGATTAATTTGCTTTTTTATTTTCCATATCTTCACCAGTATCTTGGTCAACTCGTTTCATAGATAATTTAACTTTACCCCTATCGTCAAAACCTATGACCTTAACTTTAACTTCTTCTCCCTCTTTACAAATATCAGTGGTTTTCTCAGTTCGTGCATTTTGTAATTCAGAGATGTGAACTAATCCGTCTTTTGTTCCGAGAAAA
>CABXSI010000063.1 GCA_902514865.1 uncultured SAR116 cluster alpha proteobacterium | reverse complement strand
TCCATAATTCCTAATAAAGCTAGAACATCAAAAAGTCTTGGAACTCTTAGACAAGGTAGTGGAGTAGTAATTGATAATAAAAATATACTTACAATTGGCTATATTGTTCTTGAGGCGAGCGAAATCACCATTGGCTTACTAAGTGGAAAAAAAATACCCGGAAGATTAATTGCATACGATTTTGAAACTGGTTTTGGTTTAGTTTCCCCTATAATTCCAACAAAATTAAAATCTCTAAAAATAGGTGACTCAAGTAACATAAAAATGGACGATTCTATTTTTATACTTCCATCACCAACTATGGGTATTGGTTCTTTAGCTAAAATGGTTTCTAGAAGGCCATTCGCTGGTTGGTGGGAATATTACTTAGAGAAACCTATTTACACTTTACCAAATAATCCAGCTTGGGCAGGAGCGCCTTTAATTAATTCCCAAGGTGAAATAGTAGGAATAGGTTCGCTTTTTATTAAAGATGCTGTAAGCCCTGAGATAATATCTCCAGGAAATATGTTTGTTCCTATTAACCTTTTAAAGCCAATCATGAAAGATTTAATTAAATATGGTCGTAGAACTTCAAATATTAATCCTTATATTGGATTATCTTCAGATGATAATAGTGGTAAAATAGTTGTTACTAAAGTAAGTAAAGATGGACCTTCTTATAAAGTTGGAATTAAGCCAGAAGATATAATAACAGGAGTAAATGGACGATTAGTTAATAATTTAGAAACTTTTTATAAAACTCTCTGGAGTACTGGAAATTACAGCGCAATGATTAAAGTTGATATAAATCGGAATGGAAAAAAAATGAATTTTAACATACGTTCAATAAATAGAATGGATTATTATCTTAAAAGCAAATCATACTAAATTGTCATATTTAAATATTATATAAATGAAAGTTTTTCAAAAATTAGATGATTTTTTGGACTTTGCCTGGGCACAGATTTCTCGGGGAAAAGTTGACAAAAAATCGCCCGCAAGGAACCCTACTTTTGTGACATCAAGTGCGGATGGTTTCCCAAATGCTCGTACCTTAGTGATGAGACGGAGCAATAGGAAAAATAACCAGATAGAGTTCCACACTGACACCGCTTCTTCAAAAATGTTGGCCCTTGAGAAGAATCCTCGTGCTGGAATTCACATTTGGCTTCCAAAAGTCCAATTACAAATTCAAATAGAAGTTGTTGTTGAAGTCAATGTTGGCGACATTACTATTCCAAACTGGATAGATGTTCCAACTAGCTCTAGGATCGCTTATGGAACTATTCCTAGCCCTGGTAGTGTCCTTGGAAGCCCCCTTGCCTATGATTATGCTCCAAATCAGAAACGTTTCGCCGTTTTGGTGTGTAATATACAATCAATTCAACTATTGCTTTTAGGGGCTAAACATATTCGTGCTTATTACAAGAAAACAACTAATTGGCAAGGAGAGTGGCTCTCTCCTTAAATTGAAGACTTAAAAACTTTAAGTTTCTAAAATGTAATAAAAACAAATGATTAAAATTAAATAGTGAGGAGGAGGTTTTCTAATCATAAAAGCTATTTTTAAATGCTTAAAATATACTCATAATATAAATTTATCTAAATGAAGAAAATATTTAACTTGTTATATAAATAAATAAATAATAAATATAATCAGATAAAAAATCTTGGAGAAATAACATGAGTGATACAAATTACGTTATATTAACAGTTGCTTCCGTAGATTTTAGTTATAGAGAAACTATGGCTAAACTAATGTCTCAACATTCAAAGGATTTGATTGCAAATGCAGGAGCTAAAGGAACGCGTTTTGGGTCTATAGGAACAGGTGAACATGCTGGAAGCCTAATTTTTATTCAATTTTATGATGATTTGAATGGCTATCAAAAGGCTATGGAGTTTCAATCCACATCCCCCATTTTCAGGGAAATTATGGATAGTGGAAAAGCTAATGTATATCTAAGAAATGTAGCAACTTCTTTGCCAACAAAATTTGAAAATAGTTCAGAACATCCTAAATATATTGTCATTACAAGAGCAGAAGCCGGACTATCAGAAAAAGATAGATTTCTTAACTGTATTAATGAATCAGCATCATGCTTCAAAGAAAATGGAGCATTAACAATGAGATTTGGCAACTTACTCACTGGCTCTAATGTGGGTAATTACTTGCTTGGTGTCGGATATCCATCTATGGAAGCGATTGAAAAGACTTATGATGACTTATTAACTCAAAGTTCTTATAAAGAAATGATGTCTTTTGCAAAGGTGAATATGAGGAATATTATAAAGATTCTTTAAACTCAAACAATATTTTAAAGATTTTATTAGTCTTTAGATTTATTTTTATTATGTTTGAAATTTTAGATATAACAGCATCTTTTTTCGCTATTATTGCACTGGGAGCATTTACTAAATTTATAGGCTTATTTAATGAAAAAAGTAGTCAGATATTTTCTAATTTTGCATTTTATGTAGCCTTGCCCCCAATGATAATAACTTCAATTATAACAAACCCAATTAAGGGTGTCATAAACTTTGATTTTATTGTCAGATTTGAAATTGCTACATTAATTATATTTATATTCTCATATATTGTTGCAAAATTTATATTTAAGCTCAAAAGTAATGAAAATTCAGTATTTGCCTTGAACGCAACTTATTCAAATTATGGTTATATTGGGATTCCTTTAGTAATATTACTTTTTGGAAAAAAGGCAATTCTCCCTGCTGCATTAATTTTAGTTTTTGACATAGCTTTTGTCTTATCTTTAGTTGCTATTTTCTCAACTAAGTTTAACAACTTTTCAGCATTCTTAAATGTTATAAATACATTAAAATCAATATTAAAAAATCCAGTAATTATTTCTTGTTTAATAGGGTTCTTATTATCATTTTATGACTTTAACTTAGGAAAGATACCAGAAGAGACATTAAATATTTTGTCTGGAGCAGCTGTCCCAACTGCTTTATTTGCTATAGGAATTATAATAGTTAGTAAAAGTGTAGAAAAAGCTTATTCAGAATTAATATTTATAAGTTTAATTAAGTTAATCATGCACCCTTTATTAGTGATTTTATTATTCGTTTTTTGGCCAACGGATGGACTTAAAATGCTAGATATAATGTGGATACAAGTAGCTATAATATTCTCTTGTTTACCAGTCGCGGCAACTGTATTTCCAGTTTCTCAATACTATAAAGCTTATGTTTTAAAAACTTCATCTGCTATAATTGTTACTACTGTAATTAGTATTTTAACAATTCCAATAGGATTGCTTTTAGTAATTAATAAAAATATTTATAATGTTTTTCAGCTTCTGTTCTCTTAATTACACTTCAGTGCTTTTTGGATATAATATATTGAATTTAGATTTTTGACTAAATTGTAGACTTAAAAACTTTAAGTTTATAAAATGTAGTAAATGAAGATGATTAAAATTAAATTAGGAGGAGGTTGTCTCCCCTATTTAAATAATCACAATAAGGATTTATTATGAAAAAAATATTAATAATGATATTTTTTGTTTTTTTTATTTTATTTTCACTTTTAACTAAAATTTCTTTTGCATGTAGCTTTAATTGTGGTGGAACTTACACAAAAAATGACGAATATGGGTTAAAAACCACATCTCATTCTGGGTATAAAAAGCACGCCTTTTGGCATATGCCAAAAAAAGATTACTCTCATAAATACATTAAAGATAAATCTAAAGCAAGGGCTGGGAAAGCTTTTCAAAGATTTGAATTGAGAGATGGTGACTGCTTTTATAAGAAAGGTGAT
>CABXSI010000062.1 GCA_902514865.1 uncultured SAR116 cluster alpha proteobacterium | reverse complement strand
AAATTTAAGCATAGCATTAGAAACGTCTTCAAAAAAATTGATATTATTTTGAGCTACGAAAGTCCTTAATTGTTCTTTTTTAAAAAAAAGAAGAGGTCTTATTATAAAAATTCCATTCCAAAAAACAACTGATTGCATTCCCTGAAGTCCATCAAGACCTGATTTTTTTTCAAAACGCATAAATAAAGTCTCTGCTTGATCATCAAAATGGTGGGCTAAGAGTAAATTAGCTGATAGTTTGTACGTGGTTTCACATAAGAGATCTCTTCTTTTTTTTCTTGCCCAATTTTGAATATTCCCAGTTGGTTTTTTACCATAAATTTTTTTTATAGATGTCGTAAACCCAAGCCTTTTTGCTATACATTTTACCTCATAAGCTTCTTTACTAGATTCTTCTCTCAAATTATGATCAATTATTATTGGGAAAATTTCTATATCAAAACTTTTATTATTTTCTAAAAAGTTTTTCAGTAAATACAAAAGCGCCATTGAGTCCATTCCACCAGACAAACCAAGAACGAATACTTTTTTCATTGGATTTAAATTAATGCAAAATTGTTTAAAATGATTATTAAAATCTTGAATCATTCAGGGGCGCATTGCTTTTCATTCTTTAAAAGATTAATCCTTTTAATAAATTTTTCGGAAGGATTAATCATAAATTCTAATGATTGGTTTAAAATATCACATAATTGATCTTGTGGCGCGAAGTTTACCGCTGCTTCTGCAATTAGTAAGGTTGTCTCTTGAAATCTGGGATCATTAGGAAACACACTGTTAAACTCAGCCAAAGCAATAGCTGCCTCTTCAAACTTATTTTGTGCAAAATAAACTCTACCAAGCCAATATTGTGCATCAGCAATCTTTTCACTTTCTTTATGTATAATTAAGAACTCTTTAAATGCCTTCTCAGCATTATTAAAGTCAAGTTGACTTGCTAAATCAAGGGCATAGTCGAAATTTTCTTGAGCTGTACCTGATGGTAATAGTGTTTCTTTTTTATCATCTTCAATGTTTTTATTTATTGATGTTTCAATAGGTTTATTATCTTTTGAGGCATCGTCTTTTACAAATCCTAAAACGCCATTTGTCTTACTGTCTAAACCCTTTTTCTTAACATTAGCTTTTTTTTCAATTTTATTGTAATTTTCGTCTTTAGCCTCGGTAACATTTATTTTGTCTTGATCAGATTTTATGGATGATAATTGTAGATGTCTTTCAACTCGTTTGAGAGCAAAATCTATATCATAAGTCAAGTTAGTAATGTTTTTTATTTTATTTTCAATTAATTTTAATTTGTCATTCAGGTCATTGATCTGTTTTTCAAATAATTTGAAGTTACCATTAGCATCCTTGAGATTAGATTGCTCTTCAATTAAACCAACAACCTTTTTTAGATTATCTTCAATTATAGAGATTTTCTCCTGTTGGAAT
This sequence comes from uncultured SAR116 cluster alpha proteobacterium, assembly GCA_902514865.1. Taxonomy (GTDB): domain Bacteria; phylum Pseudomonadota; class Alphaproteobacteria; order Puniceispirillales; family Marisalimonadaceae; genus Marisalimonas. The sequence goes on along the minus strand of CABXSI010000062.1, from coordinate 2,636 downwards.
GATACGATATCTTTTAATCCTTCTATTGTTTGGGAATAAACAGGAACAATATAAAAAAATAATAAAATTGATATAAGTATATATCTTAACTTAATCATTACTATCTCTATTCAATTATATCTTAAACTAAATATATAACACAAAATGAATTAGATGTTTGTTAATTAATCAATAACAGTTACAGCACGTCTGTTTTTTGACCAAGCCATGCCATTTGAACCAACAACTGCAGGCTTTTCTTTTCCATAAGAAATTACTTTAATTCTATCAGGATCAATACCTTGTATAACTAAATAATCTCTTACAGCAGTAGCTCTTTGCTCACCTAGGGCTAAGTTGTATTCACGTGTGCCTCTTTCATCACAATGACCTTCAACTATGAAATTCAAATCAGTATTTGCTCGTAGAAACCTTGATTGTGCATCAAGTAGTATTTTAGCACTAGAATCTAGTTTAGCTGAGTCGTAATCAAATAAAACTCTGTCACCAACAGCGATTAATTTATCTGATGCAGTCTGTTTGGCTTGAGCAAATAGACTTTTCTTTTTATCAACTGAGCTTGAAGTTGAGGAAGAGGTTGATCCGCTTGAAGATGCTGTACTACCAGAAACAACTTTTTGAGAAGCTGTTTCACAAGCTGAAAGTAGAGCCACCGCACCAATTAAAGCAATAATTTTCTTATTCATTTCAAACTCCTTAAACTAGCTAATTCTAATAATTCCTTAAAATTTTCTAAACACTAAACTAAAAAAATCTAAAATTCAACATTTTTTAAAATATGATTTTAATCAATTCGGTATAAGTGGAGACCAAGCAGGATCTGAACCATCACTCGGAGTAATAACTCTTGTTTCTCTAAAACCAGTAATATCAATCTTATATAAATTTACATTAGAGCTTTTCCCGTCGTCAATTGGAGCCTGTTGTTTAAAATACATTAATACTCTTCCATTTGGTGCCCAAGTAGGACCTTCTACCAAATAGCCTTTTGCCAGTAGTCTTTCTCCAGAACCATCTGGCGACATTACACCAATGTAGAATTTATTCTTAAGCATTTTAGTAAATGCGATTAATTCTCCTTTTGGAGCCCATACAGGTGTTGCATATCTGCCTTTTCCAAATGAAATTCTTTTAACATTTTTTCCATTAGCATCCATTATGTATATTTGTTGTGAACCACCACGATCAGAGTTAAAAATAATTTTTTTACCATCAGGAGAAAAGCTTGGGGATGTATCTATAGAAGGACTGTTCGTAAGCCTGATTACTTCTTGATTATTTAAATTCATGGTATAAATATCTGTAATACCTTTTTCTGCCAAACTCATAATTATTTTGTCACCAAATGGGGAAAACCTCGGAGCAAAAGTCATACCAGGAAATGAGCCTAATAATTCTTGTTCTCCCGTTTCTAAATTAAAAATGTATACTCTTGGTTCATTTTTAAAATATGCTAAATATGTTATTTCTTGCGTTGTTGGAGAAAATCTTGGTGTTAATACTAAAAAACTTCCATCAGTCAAGTATTGATGATTTTCACCATCTTGATCCATTATAGCAAGTCTTTTTAAGCGTTTATTTTGTGGGCCAGATTCTGCAACATAAACTATTCTTGTATCAAAATAGCCACTGTCTCCTGATAATCTTTCAAAGATTTCATCAGAAATTATATGAGCAACTCTGCGCCAAGCTCTAGCATCAACACTTAATCTTAATCCTATTAGATCAGTTTCAGCAATTATATCCCATAATCTAAACTCCACTTCTATCTGTTGTTCATTAATACTTTTAACTGATCCCGTGATTAATGCTTTAATCCCTAGAGGAGTCCAATCTGTGAAATTTGGTCTAACAGATGGACTTGTTGGCGGGGCTATAAAAGCTGCACTTTCAACTGCTCTAAACTGGCCAGATCCAACTAAATTATTTGATATTACTTCTGCAATCTGTCGGCCAATTTGATTTGCTTTTCCCTCTCCTTCAGTAAAATCAGCAATAGCTATTGGTAGTGGTTCAACCTGACCTGAATTAATTTTTATTCTAACATCATCTGCAAAACTATTAGAGATTAAAAAAGAATAAAAAAAAATTAAAGCGTTAAAAAATGATGAATTTAAATAATTTCTCAAAATCAACCTCAAAATATGTTTAATACCATTTAATTACTTTATGAGGCAGGATTATGGCAACTATAAAAATATTTAAATTAATAATTATTAATAAAGGATGCGTCGAAATCAAATAAAAAATTTTCAAATTTCTTTTCTTTCCCTTTTGGTAATGGCAATGGAGAACTATCTAACACTGCTCGCCTAGCTGTATCCGCCGTTGCACGATAAAATTTATCTTTTTGGTATAAATTTTTATCATAAATTATTACACTTTTAACACTTCCATCAACACTAGTCCTTATTTTTAAAGTGATAACAATTTTAACTTCACTTGCTGCGTAAGAAACATTCCAAAATTTTCTAACATGATTTTGGATTTTATTAATGTCTGTAATACTTAACTTTATTTCAGTTTGTTCAACTTGCCTGTTTGAATTACCAGCTATTTTTTTAATTTTTTTTAATATTTCAGTGTTATCATATTCCTTTTTGTCTTTTCTATTATTTTCAACCTTTTTTTGAGAC
>CABXSI010000061.1 GCA_902514865.1 uncultured SAR116 cluster alpha proteobacterium | reverse complement strand
TTCTCCTGTAAGAAGACTTACTGATAACTGGCAAGGCAACTCAGAAATTGGTAAAACAATAGTCAATGGTAAAACTAATCCCAAACTAATTAAAGATTTTAACAGGTTTTATTTTTTGAGAGATTTGAAAGCTGAGGGTAGTATTAAAGCAAGATCCATAGCACGTTCTTTAGTTTCAAATTGGATCAATGAGAAACATAATCTTCTGTCAAAGGAATTTGACTCTCAAATAATGGCAGAAAGAGTAACTTGTTGGAGTTTCAATTTTTCATGGTTTGCTGAGAGTGGTGAATTAGATTTACAAAAGAAAATTTTATATTCTATCGCATTACAAACAAAATATCTCGAGGTAAAACTCACAGAAAAAAATAATCATCTACAACAAATTATAATAATTAAAGGTATTTTAGTTGCTAAGTCTATTTTATTTGACGATATAATCATTATCGATGAATTATTAAATATTATAGATCAAAAACTTGAAATTTTAACAAATAATGATGGTGGACACACCTCTAGAAGTCCTGTCCTGCATATAAATTTATTAAGACATTTAATAGAAATTAGATCTATAGTTGGAATTTTAAAAAATGTTGATGCAGAGAACTTACATAAAAAAACAATTAAAATGGGCGAATTCTGCAGAGGTTTTCAGATGCCAAATGATTGTTTTGCATGGTTCCACGGAGGATCATTAGTTCCTAAAGATATTATAAAAGAAACTTTAAACAGGATTGGTTACAAAAATAGAATTTTTCAACTTGCTGAAGACACTGGTTTTTGTAGATTATCCAATTTGGATACAGTTGTGTTTGTAGATGTTGGTTTAAAACCAAGAGTTAGTACGAATACAAAAGCAAGTTTATTTGCGTTTGAGTTTTTTTATAAAAAAGAAAAAATTATTACTAATCTAGGAGAATTAACTAAATTTAGTATTAAGAGTGCCAAAAGTTCATTAGCGTCATCTGCTGCTCACTCTACTTTAAATATTGATGATAGAAATAATATAGATCTAACAGGAAAAAGAAAAACTGAGATATTAGAAGTCAAATACGGAAAGACAAAGGATGGAAATTTATTAGATTTAACACATTCTGGTTATAAGACTATTTTTGGGATAAATCACAAAAGACAAATTTATCTATCTAATAAAAAAAATGAAATAAGGGGTCAAGACGTTATCATAAATCTTGGAAATATTGGTTCAATACCCAAAATGGCAAATATTCACTTTCATTTAAGTCCAAGTATTGAACTTATAAAAACTAGAAGTGGTTCAATTTTATTAAACCACTTAAAGGGCTTTGTTTGGAAAATGACCTCTGACAATCAAGATATAGTTATCCGGGATTCAGTTATGTTTACCCCAAAAGGTCCTACTCCTTGTAAAGAAATAATGATAATTATGAAGCTTGAAAAAATAAGGGCTTATAAGATGATCTCTTGCAATTGGGCATTTCAATTACAAAAGTAGACTGAGTTTAAATTAATAAGAAATATTTTAATTATAATACAATCAAATTAAAGATCGGTTAAATAAAATGGACAATGTTGACAGTGATAAATTATTTACTGACAAAGTTAAAATTAAAAGGGCTTTGATTTCAGTAACCGACAAAACTAATATTGAAAAATTAGCTAAAGTTCTTGAGGATTATAATATAGAAATTTTATCTACTGGAGGCACTGCTAAATTTTTAAAAGAAAATGCAATACCAGTTAAGGATGTTTCAGATGAAACAAATTTCCCCGAAATCTTAAATGGAAGAGTAAAAACGCTCCACCCTAAAATACATGGAGGGATACTTAGCAGAAGAAATGATTCCTTTCATATAGACCAATTGCAAAAACATCAGATTAAAGAAATTGATCTCCTAATCATTAATTTATATAAATTTCAGGAAACCGTAAAAAACAACAAGTATAAGACTGAAGTTATTGAAAATATTGATATTGGTGGACCCGCAATGATAAGAGCCGCAGCTAAGAACCATGAGTTTTGCACTATTTTAACTGATCCTGGGGATTACTCTAAGCTTATAAATGAACTTAAAGATGAATGTGAAACCTCATATGCTTTTAGAAAATATCTTGCTGGAAAAGCTTTTAAATTAACTAATGAGTATGATCATGCAATTTCTGACTGGTTTAATAATGAAAACATTAACGCAATTGATCTACCTCAAACATTTTCAATAGATTTTAAAAAATTCTTGGAAATGAGATATGGGGAAAATCCTCATCAAAAAGCGGCATTTTATAAAACGAATGACCCTAGAATTGGAATTGCTACATCTAACCAACTTCAAGGGAAAGAACTTTCATATAATAATATTAATGATGGCAATGCTGCTTATGAATTAATTTGTGAATTTAATCAGCCAGCAATTGCAATTATTAAACATGCTAATCCTTGTGGTGTAGCTGAGAACGCTAATATAAATTTAGCATGGGAAAAAGCACTACAAACAGACCCAATTAGTGCATTTGGTGGAATAGTGGCTTTAAACAGAGAATTAACCCTAGATTTAGCAAAGCAAATGAAATCTTTATTTTTAGAAGTAATAATTGCACCTTCTTTTACTAAAGAGGCACTTAAAATTTTTAGGGACAAACCCAATATAAGAATTCTAGCATCAGGATCAATGCCTATACCTCAGGAAAACGGATTAGATATAAAATCTATTTCAGGAGGTATGCTGGTCCAAACTCGCGACAACAAAGTTTTACAGACAAGTGACCTGAAAATAGTAACAAAAAGAGTACCTACACAATTAGAAATAAATAATTTACTTTTTGCGTGGAAGGTAGCAAAACATACTAAATCCAATGCCATCATATATGCCAAAGATCTTCAAACTGTTGGAATTGGGGCAGGACAAATGAGTAGAATAGATTCCACAATGATAGCAAATGAGAAAGCTAAAAAATCTTCAATATTAGCAAACTTAAAATCATCAATGACTTTTCAAAGTGTAGTTGCTAGCGACGCATTCTTCCCATTCGCCGATGGTTTAGTAGCCGCTGCAGATGCAGGTGTTACTGCTGTAATTCAACCAGGTGGATCAATTAGAGATCAAGAAGTAATAGCTGCAGCAGATGAACGCAACATTGCCATGGTTTTTACATCAGTAAGACATTTCAAACATTAATTTAAAATAAATTTTCGTCTTCAAGATATTTTATAATCTTCTTAATTAAACTTGGTATTGCTAATTTTTTTAAATTTTGACTATCAATAAACCTATAGGATTTCTTAACTGATTTATCTTTAAAAATGTCATTATTATCAATATAGGCTATTGCAATTGAACAGTTTAACTTAAAATGTGTAAATACATGTATTATTTTTTTTTCAAGAATATTCCAATCAAGATCAAACAAAGAGTCTTTTTTTGTTACAAAATTAGGTGATTTTGAGAAATGATTCTTATCTTCTTTTAGCCAACCTATGGACGGAATTACATCCATATTTGATAATAATCCTTTATTATTATTTTTAGTCATTAGAATATCACCGTGCTGATTAATTAAACAAAAAAATAAACCATATCTATTATTTTTAATTTTTTTTGGCAGACGTTTAGGATATATTTTAGCATTAACAGTTCCACCTACTTTACAAAAACTAATCAAAGGACAAGAAGGACACCTGGGAGACTTAGGTATACAAATTAATGATCCTAAATCCATTAGTGCTTGTGCATAATCTCCATATCTTTGATTTGGCAAATACCTTTCTGAGATTTCTTCAATATATTTTTTTGATTTTTCTAATGGCTCATCAACGGCATATAATCTAGAAAATATCCTTTCGACATTACCATCAATAACATTTGATTTAATATCAAAAGCAATTGCCATTATAGCTGATGCAGTGTAGTTGCCAATCCCTGGCAAGGATAATAATTTGCTTTTGTCACAAGGAATTATCGAATTATAATCATTAGAAATTATTTTTGCTGTCTCATGAAGATTTTTTGCCCTACTGTAATAACCTAAACCAGCCCAATAAGAAGATACTTCTTGAAAATCTGCTTTAGCAAGTTGATCAATAGTAGTCCATTTTTTTACAAAATTAAAAAAATAGGGAATAACTGTTGACACTACTGTTTGTTGCAACATAATTTCTGATAAATACACAAAGTAAGGGTTGGGCATCTCCCCAGATAAAGCTCTCCAGGGCAGATTTCT
>CABXSI010000060.1 GCA_902514865.1 uncultured SAR116 cluster alpha proteobacterium | reverse complement strand
GGTTTTCTAAATTCAGATAGAGCGGCGATCGTTCTCCCAAATGGGCCTGAGATGGCGACAACTTTTTTAGCTGTAGCAAGTTATATGTCTGCTGCGCCACTTAACCCTTCTTACAAGTTTAGTGAATATGAATTTTATTTGAAAGATTTAATGCCTAAAATCGTAATTGTGGAAAAGAATAGCAGTAATCCTGTTGTTGAAGCCGCAAAAAAATTAGGTATAGAAGTATGTGAAATTAAAAAAATAGATAATGCGCCAACCGGAATATTTAATCTTTATGATGAAAGTTCTAGTTTTGAATTATCTGAAGAAACATATGAGGCTCTTGTACTTCATACATCTGGAACTACATCTAGACCTAAAGTAGTGCCTTTGACAAATAAAAAATATTTATTCTTCTGCAACAAATATTTCAAATTCCCTTAAATTGAACTCTGAGGATCATTGCTATAATATTATGCCTCTTTTTCATATACACGGGTTAATTGCAATATTGTGTTCATCAATATTTTCAGGAGCATCAGTTTATGCAAGTGATGGTTTTAATGCATTAAAGTTTCTAGATATAGCAAAAAAAGAAAATATATCTTGGTATTCAGGGGTTCCTACTATGCATCAAGGAATATTGATGAGGGCAAAGAAAAATATAAAACTTGCAGAAAACCTCTCACTAAGATTTATAAGATCATCCTCAGCATCTTTACCACCAGCTGTTTTTGAAGAATTAAGACAAGTTTTTAAAACAACTGTCATTGAAGCTTATGGAATGACTGAAGCATCTCACCAAATGACGTCAAATCCAATGCCTCCTCAGATTCAAAAAGCTGGTTTTGTTGGTAAACCTGCTGGTCCTGAAGTATGTATAATGGATGCCGTTGGAAACATTCAGAAAAATGGTCATGAGGGAGAAGTGTGTATTAGGGGTGATAATGTAACTACTGGTTACGAAAACAATGATGAAGCTAATAAATCTTCGTTTATTAATGGCTGGTTTAGAACTGGTGACCAAGGGTTCTTTGATAATGAGGGTTATTTAAAAATTTCTGGAAGATTAAAAGAAATTATCAATCGTGGAGGCGAAAAAGTGTCTCCTCTAGAAATAGATAATATATTAATGGAACATGAAGCAATTGAACAAGTTGTTACTTTTGGGGTAAAGGATAAGTTACTAGGAGAAGCTATAGGCGCTGCCATTGTCCTAAAAAATGAAAAAAAATGTTCTGAGATTGAAATCAAAAGTTACGCTCGAAATCATCTAGCTGATTTTAAAGTTCCCAAATATATAAGTTTTTTAAAAGAAATACCCAAAGGAGCCACTGGTAAACTACAAAGGATAGGTCTTGCTGAAAAACTCGGCTTGGAATAGGAAATTAATATGATAAACATTTGCGTATTTGGTGCCGGAGCAATAGGTGGCTATATTGGATGCAGCTTAAGTAAAGCTGGAGCAAACGTCTCATTGATAGCTAGAGGCCCTCACAAAGAAGCTATTGAAAAAAATGGTTTAACCTTAATTTCAAATAACAAATCAGAAACATTTAAATTGAAAGTCACTGAAAACCCAAGTGAATTAGGTACACAAGACTATATAATTATTGGTGTTAAAGCTCATGCAATTTCAGGGATCGTTAATCAATTAAAACCCCTTTTGAATGACAACACTGCTATTTTATCCGCAGTTAATGGATTACCGTGGTGGTATTTTTATAAATCTAACACAGGTACAAAACTTGAAAATACTCACATAGACTCAGTAGATCCCCATGGAATTATCTGGAAAACTCTTAATCCAAAACGAGCATTAGGTTGCGTTGTTTATCCAGCATGCGAAATTGAAAAGCCAGGCACTATAAAGCATATAGAAGGAAATAGATTTAGCCTTGGTGAACCAAATGGAATAAATTCAGAACGATTAATGATATTATCCGATCTATTTATAAAAGGTGGGCTAAAAGCTCCTCAAAAAAAGAATTTGAGGGATGAGATTTGGATTAAACTTTGGGGAAATTGTTCTTTTAACCCTATAAGCGCAATTACTGGAGCAAGCTTAGATGTTATAGGTAATGACCCAAGTTCAAGATTATTGATAAAAGAAATGATGGAGGAGTGCCAAAGAGTTGGTGAAGCTATTGGGGTTAAATTCAGTGTAAAAATTGAAAAACGGATTGATGGTGCATCATCTATAATTGGCCATAAGCCTTCAACACGACAAGATATTGAAATGAAACGACCTTTAGAAATTGACCCTATTATGAGCGCAACTATAGAAATTGGAACAAAACTAAATATACCAACACCAATGTTAAAACATATGAATGGAATACTTAAATTAAAAGCTGACTATTTAGGCTTATACAAAAGAAGCCAACTAATAGAGAATTTAACAATTTAAATTTTGAAAAGGATTTCTTCCTTCTTTGTCTTCAATTTCTACTATCCAACAATCTCTATCTATTTCTATTTCTTTAGTAATTCTTTTATCAATGTCGATATTTTGTAACTTTTTTTCAGGATATAAATTTACAAACCCTACAACATCTTTCTCATTAATTAAATCATATTTAAAATTACGTGTAAAAAGCTTCGCATAGCCATCTAGCGTGTCTACTTTAACAAAAATAGCACCAGACTCACTATCACCTCTTTTAGTAACATAAGCGTTGGTAAAATTTCTTTCGGCCGCTCTAATACCTGCATTTATAAGTATTTCTGATTTTAATTCAATTATCATTACTAGAGTATCATCAGTTTAAAAATCTGAGCATCTTCCTGCTTTTTCCCAATCTCCATATCTAGTTGGTTCCAATCCCTTAGGACCTCCTTTTTCTTTGGGAACAGTTTTATCCTCGGACACATTCTCGTTGGAATCATTTTCTTCTTTTTGTTTACTTAATTTTGTAATTTTACTATCCATAAGTATAACTTTCTTATTAGCCAATATCTAAATAACTTACATAATATTTATTATTAATACAAATACAAGGCAGTAGTTTGATAGAACAAAAAACATTTAACACCAAAAAAAAATTAAACAAGACTGTAAGACTTGTAGCATTGGAAATTTGGATACTTGTTTTTTACAAGAATAAAAAATTTGACGATATCATTAAAAAATCTTTTGACTTTAATAAATTAGATGAACGAGACAAATCTTTTCTATTTTTACTTATAAACACATGTATGAGAAGGCATAATCAAGCTCAAATAATTTATAATAAATACTCAAGGTTTGGGATAAAGAAAAAAAATCGTTACTTAAATGGCATTTTAGTTATTTCTACAATTCAATTAATTTGGTTGAATATAGCCCCTTATGCAGTTTTAAATGAAGCAGTTAATCAAGCTAAAATTTATATTGGAGAAAAACAATCTAAGCTCGTAAATGCAATTCTACGTAAAATAGTTACAAATAAAAATGATTGTTTAAACTTCATTCCTGAAGATAAATGCAACCTTCCAGAATGGCTTTTAAAAAGTTGGACATCTTCATATGGTGAAAAAAATGTCAATGAAATAGCAAAGATAGCCATGGAACCGCCACCACTCGATATAGTTGTTTCAAATAAAATGAAAGAAAGTGAATTGAATCAATTTAAGCTCAATCTCTCAGGTAAAAAAATCTTGCCTAATGTTATAAGATGTAATTTAAAAGAGCCAGTTGAAAGTTTACCAGGATTTTCTGATGGTTTGTGGTGGGTACAAGATGCAGCATCCCAGATACCCTGTAATTTATTATTGTCTAAAATAAAACAACATTTTTCTCATTCTATTGATTCTATTAAGGTAGTAGACATGTGTTGTGCTCCTGGAGGTAAAACAGCCCAACTTTTAGATAACAAATTAGAAGTTGTATCTATTGAAAAAAATAAATTGAGGTCTCATAAATTCAGAGAAAACATGAAGCGTCTTAACTTTAATCCTTGTTTAATTATTGCTAAAGCAGAAGATTATCTGCCAAACTTTAAACCTGATGTTATTTTAATTGATGCTCCCTGTTCTGCGACAGGCACGATTAGAAAAAATCCAGATATTTTTATTAAACCAGCACCAATCAATTTAAACGATTTAATTTTAACTCAAGATAATATCTTAAATAATGCTTCAAAAATATTAAAAAAAAATGGATTAATTATGTATGTTACTTGCTCTCTTCAAAAAATTGAAGGCGAAAGAAGGATTGAAAAGTTTTTAAAAAAAAATCAAAGTTTTTCCATTGTTCCATT
>CABXSI010000059.1 GCA_902514865.1 uncultured SAR116 cluster alpha proteobacterium | reverse complement strand
AAAATTATTAAAACTCTCAATCCAAAACCTGCAGAACTATACCATCAAGACAATATAATTATAGACCAACCAGATATTATTATATCGAAATCTGAAAAGGGTTGGCGTATTGATTTAAACAAGTCTAATTTGCCGTCTGTAGATATTGATGAGGATTATATCAAAGAAATTAGTAATCATAATTTTGATGAGAAAGGTTCTAACTTTGCCGATGAAAAAATTGGTGAAGCACGTTGGCTAAAAAAAGCAGTAGATCAGAGAAATAAAACTATTATAAAAGTTACCGCCGAGATTGTTAAAAAACAAATTGGTTTTTTTAGACATGGTTTCAATCACATGAAACCTATGATACTTAAAGATATATCAGACGCTATAGGAATGCACGAAAGCACAGTTTCAAGAGTGACTAATAGTAAATTAATTTTGACTGAATGGGGAGTAATGCCGTTGAAAAACTTTTTTTCTGCTTCTATCGCCAGTTCAGAAGATTCAGAAACTCATGCAGCATCGGCTGTTAGGGAGACAATTAAAATGTTAATTTCGTCGGAAGTTGCAGCTAAACCTTTGAGTGACGATAAGTTAGCTGGAATTTTAAATAAGGAAGGGATGGATGTTGCAAGAAGGACGGTAGCTAAATATAGAGATATGCTTAATATACCATCTAGTTCTCAAAGAAGAAGAGAGGCAAGATTACAAAGTTTGGCTGCTAGTTAATCTATTAATATTACTATTCAAGCTTTTAATTCGTTTTAAGCAGATTAGCGTAATTATTAAACATACATTTCAAAGGAACATTGTTTTCAAAATTTTTTGCACCTGTTTGATCGAAATAATCAATTTTTATGAAATATTCATTAATGTTGTTTAATGTTTGTTGTGGTGTATCTAATCTTATGTCTTTAGTTTGTTCTGATAACATTATTTATTTTCCTTTTTTTTAAAAGTAAATGCATTTGTTGTGCCAAAAAAGGATAAATTAATTTATATTCGCATAACCTTTTAAACTTGTTCTACTTAGAAGGTTTCTTCCTATTTTTATATATGTAGCAGGGTTTTGAGACTTTCCGTTAACAGAAATTTCATAATGAAGGTGAGCTCCCTTAACCTTACCAGTTCTGCCCATTTTACCTATAACTTGTCCCTCATTCACTATATCTCCACTCCTAACGCTTATTTTGGCTAAATGACCATATGTCGTCATTATGCCGTAATTATGTCTGATACGAACTACTTTTCCAAATGAACCATGATAACCTGCAAAAACAACTATTCCATCAGCTGAAACAGAAATATTTTCTTGCCAAGTACCAGCCAAATCAATGCCGTGATGCATTCTATATTTACCCGTAACAGGATGTTTTCTTGGTCCATACGGACTAGAAACGTAGTAATGTTCCATTGGAGGTTTAAGAGGTATATTTTGAAGAGCATCTTTATAAATTGCAAGAAGGTTAAGTCGAGTTTTTAAGCTTCTAAAAAAATCATCACTATCTGGATCTATTGATTTATTATCTTTGATAATTGAGGCAATACTGACTAAATCGTCGTTTTTTAATTTAACCTTTATTAACTTAAACACATTTTCCATTTGTAAAAGTTCATTATCAACAGAAGCAATAAAACGTAAACTTTTTACCTTATCATTAAGTTTAGGTGGTTTTGGATATTGTTTTTTTTCATATGTATCTGATTTGTAACTTTCAGAGATTGAGATATTGCTTTCATTTGACAATTGATTTAGTGCATTGTACGGAATGTCTTGATTTCTTGAAGTTTTGTTAAATAAATCCAAAAATTTTTTATAATCAGCAATATTTGTGCTCGAATTGAAAATTGAATCATCCTCAAAATCAGAGGCAAGGTTATTTTTTTGTTCGTTAGATTTTATTTTTTTTCCTAATTTATTTTCTTGAAAAAAAGTTTTTTCAAAAGGATTATTACTTCTAACAGGATGATAATTATCAAGTTTGTCAACCTCTGATTTTGTTTTTTTTAAATTTGGAAGCGTTATATTTGATTGATCTTCAATACTAATGTTCACGTTAGTATCTGAGTCATTCTCTATTGAATCATTCAGATTTGCGGAAGCTTCAGTAATTATGTCATTTTTTTTTGCTACATCTATAGCAGAGTAAATACCTTTAGCAGACCAATAAATTATGCTAGTCAAACCAATAATGGTGGTCATTAATACACTAGTATAGTGTATTGGTTTAAAAGCAATTTCTATTGGTCCCTTTTTAGTAAAAATCAAAAAACGTCTTTCAGAAAACAGCCCAACTTTTTTATCTTTTTTTACTTCTTGTCCAAAACGTTGACCAGTCTTAACAGGAGGAAGTTTTTTACCAAATTTATTAAATGTGGCATTGACCAATAACTACTCCATACCTAAATATAAAAAATATAAAATTCCAATATTTGATAAAATTTGTAATGCAACCATAAAAATTAACACCTTACTGGAAATAGGATTTTTCACCGATAAGCTAACTGAGGGGAAAGTTTCATTTTTAAGGTTCAAGTTTTTATTTTTTATTTCATCTTTGTTAAAATTCTTGGATTCTATATGCAAATTATGATTTTGATTCGCATAATTTTTCTTATTTTCCATAGACAAAGAAATGTTTGAGTTACTATTTTGTTGATGAATTTCTAAGGGCGCATCTTTAGAAATTTGTTCTACAGCCTCATTTTCTATTTGTATACGCATTTGTTCTATGCGATCTCTTAAATCTATAATTTCTTCTGCCATTATATACTACTCTAGATTTTTTATTTAAGTAAATTATTATGGCAAGTTAATTGCATCATTCATACCAAATAAATACTTTTTAAATAAATTTTTTGTTTTAATTATATTTGTAGTAGTATTATCTGAACAATAGAATACTAAGAGTTCAATTTTTAAAATTAATTAGCAAAAGGATTGCCATAATGCTAGGAAAAACAAACGACACTGAAATTAATAAATCTGTTATTTCAACAGATATGAAAATAAAAGGTAAGATTTCTGCTGATGGTGGTTTAGTATTACTAGGATCAGTCGTAGGTGACATAAAGTGTAATAATTTATCTGTAGAAGATACTGGCACATTAAAAGGCAATATAGATGCTGATGTAGTTACTATTTCAGGAAAATGCGATGGGCAAGTATCAGGAGATGTTATTTCAATAAAATCTACTGGGAAAATATCTGGTGAAGTTTTTTATGAAAATATTTCTATTGAAGAAGGAGCGGTAGTTGAAGCTCAAATTGGTAAAAGAAAAAGTAAAAACTAAGGGAGATTATTTATGGCTAACAAACAAGCAATTTTAGGAGCAGGGGCCCGCTTTAGTGGAAAAATATCAAACGCGAGATCAATAGAAATTAATGGATATGTTGAAGCTGATTTGACAACCGAAAAAGTTACAATTGGTTCTTCTGGCAAGTTTCTTGGTTCTGTGGACTCTGAGCTAGTTGTAATTGCTGGAGAATATGAGGGTAAAATGCAAGCTGATAGTGTTTGGCTTACTGAAACATCTCGTATAAGTGGAGAAGTCCATTATAAATCTTTACAAATGGATAGAGGAGCAGCATTAAATTGTAGGGTGGTCCATAATTGGAATGAGACTGAAACAAATAATGTTGAAGAAAAACAACAGAATGAGGAAGTTGTTCAAGAAGAGCAGTCTTAGAGAAATTAATCAAGAAATTTTATAAGGATTTATTATGAGTGAAGTAACATATATTTCAGAAGAATTAGTGATGGAAGGTAATCTTGATTCAGCAGGTTCGTCTGTTGTTGTCGCTGGGAGGTTTAAGGGAGAATTAAGGGCTAAAGATGTTCTATTAGAGGCTAATAGTATATTTGATGGTAATTTAGTCGCTGACAAAGTAACTTTGGGTGGTTTAGTAAAAGGTGAAGTTGCAGCTAACACTTTAAATGTAGCTAGTAGCGCTAAAATTGAGGGTAATTTGAAAACTAATGCCCTTTCTATAGATCTTGGTGCAGAAGTATCAGGAAGTATTACTAGGATTTCTTGAGAATTTAATAGGCTTTGATTTTAACTATTTAAGGTTGTTTGAATACAGTTATGAAAGAATTCTTTTGTATCAACCTCTCCAGTTAATTGGGCAAGTTTCATACTAGCATATCTTCCAGCAGCTAAAGCAACAGCAAGTTCATCATTTTCATTAACAGTCACTTTACAAAGATGATCTTCTATATCGTCTCTAATTCTAATTAATTTTTCTTCATAAACTTTATCTTCATGAATTATCTCTTCATTTTTATTTATACTTGAAAAGTTTAGTTTCACCACTTGACCCATTGTAAAAACCTATCCAGCTATTATTAAAATCTGATATACTTTACGACTGAATTATCATAATTTTAAATTCTTATGCTATTATGTCCAAAGCAAATAATATGATTAATTTTGAAATATACAAAAATGGAAGAATAAATGAATATGATGAAAATATTAAATTGTCAATTGCAGGGCAGAATAATATATTATTTATTTTTCACGGTCTTTTTGGAAGAGGAAGAAATTGGCAGTCTTTTGCAAAAAAGATAAGTCAAAACGAAGGAATTTTAGTTTTTACAGTTGACTTAAGAAATCATGGTGGAAATCTTTTTGAAGAAAATATGTCCTATACTCTAATGTTAGAAGATATATTTCATTTATTCAACTATCTTGAAATAAAGAAAGCTAACCTGTTAGGCCATTCCATGGGCGGGAAATTGGCGATGTTAATTGCATTATCTAAACCTTATTATGTAAATAAAA
>CABXSI010000058.1 GCA_902514865.1 uncultured SAR116 cluster alpha proteobacterium | reverse complement strand
AATGACGGATTAAACACAGTTATTCCTTATAAACAAAAATTTTATTATAATTTAAGACCAACTATTGGAATAGAAAAAAGTAAAATATTGACTATTGACAAAGAAAATGGTCTTCATTTTAGCTTAAAAGGCCTTGCTAATCTTTTTGAAAAAGGTGAGTTAAAAATTGTTCAAAATTTGGGCTATCCTCACCCTATTTTATCACATTTTAGATCAATTGATATTTGGGAAACAGGTGGGGATGGGAAATCTCAAAGTCGAAATGGGTGGCTAGTCAAATCACTTGAGGATTATGCCAAAAAAACAAGTATTGATGCTAAAGCAATATTCTTAGACAATTCAAGTTCTATATTTAGAGGTGGACATGATGGCTACCTTGGCCCTAATGCTCTTGGTATTGAACCACAAGAGATAGAGGTAAGAGATACAGTTGTTCCTGTTGATGATAGAAAAAATTTTGGCTTACTAAATGATTTAATAGAAAAAAGAAAGTCTAGTTATCATTCTTTAAATAAACTTGCCAATAAACTTAAACAAAGTAAAAAAGTTTTTGGATTTGGGGGTCTTAGAAATAAAGGTGGTCAATTAGCTGTTCAGTTGTCAAATGTATGTAATATGATTGGGTCTGGAATAAATATACCAGTTTTTAAAACAGCTTTAGGTAGTTTTGATACCCATAATGATCAAGAATCGACACACAGGCGTCTATTACAGAACCTTGATGTTTCAATTTCATTAACTGTAAAAGCCCTAAAAAACCTTGGTGTTTGGGAAAACACAGTCATTATGACTTATTCAGAATTCGGTAGGAGGGCTAAAGAAAATGGTTCTAGAGGAACAGATCATGGGATGGCAGCTCCACATTTTTTAATTGGTGGAAAAATTAATGGTGGCATTATTGGTGAATACGAAGACCTTAGTGATTTGTGGAACAACAATATAAACTATAAAATTGACTATCGTTGTTTATATGAATTTGTTCTTCGTCAACATTTTAATATAAAAAGCAACCCATTTTCTAAGTTTAAAAATAAACTTATAATTTAATAATCTTTAAGAATAATCTGGTGACTGGTTGGTACAGCCAAACCATTATCAGGCTAAAACCCAAAATCCCCATGAAATCCGAAGTACTTGAATTTGGTGTAATCATTCATTTTATTGAATAAGTTAGTTGTGTTGATAGGATTAAAATCTGCGACCGTCATGTTATGAGACTGACGGAAATGATAAATTTCTGCGGTTTTTATTGGGTGGTTCGCTATGAATGTCGCTATCAAACCCGTATCACAAAAAATTTACAGCGAACCAAATCTGCCTGATGTTTTTTGCGGTGAATATTGTACCTAACTAATTAATTTTTTCGTCTTATAACTTTATGTAATTCTATTATTTCAGGCTCACCTGGGTCCATTCCCATCTCTGATAGAACTGGACCTATTTTAGCACCAAATGATTCAAAATGTTCCTTAGAGTCAAAGAGGAGAGAAACTTTCATTTTATCCCCTGATCCAAAGCATAATTCTAATTCAAGTCCTGGATCTGGATGAACACCTTCCTTATAAAGTCTTTCAACTATTGCGTCATACTGTTCTGATGTCATGGATGGTGGTGAAAAACGTACTAAGATACTCATAAAAACTCCTTTAAAATATTATTGTATACATTAATCAAATTTATGGCTAATATTTTTATTAAAAAAATTATATATTTAGGTTCTTTTGCAATTAATTTAGTCAAAATTAACTTAATTAACCATGCTCTACTAACTAGGGTTCATTGATGAGTATTGGTCTATGGTACCTGATTAATTTAATTAATTTAATTTTGATATTTTCATTTTAAAATTACCATTGATTTAATTAAATTAATTAAACTTTTTTTTAACTAATTAAAGTAGGAGAAGAAATAGTGACAAAAGTATCTATAATTAGATTTAAACCAAAGCCTGAATGTTTTGATGAATTTTTAAATAACATCAAAGTTCGTAATGAAGAAAAAGCGAATTTGAGTCCACCAACACATTATTTATTAACAACTTCTGATGAAATAATTGCAATAGCTTTTCGAGCAGAAAGTGAACTTTCTGAAAGCTCCTCTAAAGGTGTTACTTGGTTAGATACACAAAGAGACCTTCTTTTAGAATATAATAAAGAAGACAGACATACTATTCCTCTAACTGGAAATTTGGTTGAATACTAGTTTGAAAAAATTTTTAAAAATATCGAACCTCTAGAAAAAATGGAAAAAACCTGACGACTGGTTGGTACGATGGTTGGTACAGACAAACCCTTATCAGGCTTAAAACGCAAAAAAAAACCCAAAAACCTAAGTTATTGAGGGTCGTATAAGTTACTGATATTATTGAATAAGTTGGTTGCGGGGGTAGGATTTGAACCTTCGACCTTCAGGTTATGAGCCTGACAATAATCTGCGTTCTTAGAGATATTTCAAAGATGGTTCGCTATAAATGTCACTATTTACAATTTTTATATTTTTTCTTTACCTTCCTATTAGAGGAGGGTTTATATGAGAAAGCATGATCGTTAATGACATTATACACATAAACTGGTTATGCCCACATACTTGGTTACAATCATCTAAAAACACTTTGTGGTGTTTACTTGGATGTTGTATTGGTGATTTTGGTACAATTGCATATTTTCAATTTTTGGAAATTGAATGGCCCGTTGTATTAATCATGTCTTTAGCTATCGTTAATGGAATATTAACATCTATTGCATTAGAAACTTTTATACTTTCCAAACAAATGCCTATGAAATTAGCTTTTAAAACAGCAATTGGAATGTCTTTAGTTTCTATGGTTTCTATGGAATTAGCTATGAATTTAACTGATGTTGCACTTACTGGTGGTGCTATTTTAACTTGGTGGGTTGTTCCTTTTATGCTTATAGCAGGATTTATTACCCCGTTACCATATAATTATTGGCGATTGAAAGCATTAGGCAAAGCATGTCATTAAATTTTAAAAGTTTTATTAAAGATAGGTTTTTACTTGTAATATTTATTCCAACATTTTTATTGTTTTTTGGAATAATTATGTACATGCCTAAAGATAAAAATGCTCAAGCTGCATACATTTTAAATCCTGATAATCATGACATCGTTGAACTAGGAAAATCTGTATATATTCAAAATTGTGCATCATGTCATGGTGTAAAATTAGAAGTTCAAAAAGATTGGATGTCAAGACTGCCAGATGGATTAATGCCAGCTCCTCCACATGACGAAACAGGTCACACTTGGCATCATAGTGATAAATATTTATTCATGATTACCAAGTATGGGATTGAAGATATTATTGGTCAAAAATATGCTAATAATATGCCCGCTTATAAAAATATTCTCTCAGATAAAGAAATTATTTCTGTATTATCTTACATAAAGAGTACTTGGCCAAACAAAGTTAAAAAAATCCATGACCAAATCAATGATCGTGAGAAATCAAAGTAACGTTTACATTAATTAAAATATAAATGGATATAAATATGCTATCTCGACGTGACTTTTTAAATTTTTCAGCAGCAACAATTGCTTTAACATCTTTACCTAATCAAATTCAATCGAACCAGCTAATTCGTAATTATAAACTAACGGCCGGTATTACCCCACATTTATTCGATAAAAAAGGTGTTTCTGATAATCTGTGGTTATATAACAAACAAACACCTGGCCCAATTATTGAGGCTAAGGAAAATGATGTCATTAGAGTTGAGTTTGTTAACAATTTATATGAAGCAACGACCATTCACTGGCACGGTATAAAAAATATTAATAAAATGGATGGTGTTCCATATTTAACACAAGATCCCATTCAACCTGGTGAAAGTTTTTTATATGAATTTCCAGTTAAAAATGCAGGAACTTTTTGGTATCACGCACATGTCGAGACGTGGAAACAAATTTCAAAAGGATTGTATGGTCCTTTAGTCGTCAAAAATCAAGTTGATGATCAATTTGATAATGATATCGTCATATTAGCTGATGATTGGAGATTAAATAAAAAATATCAAATAGATGAAAAATCTTTTGAATCGTTACATGATTGGTCGCATGCCGGAAGAATTGGAAATTGGGTTACTATCAATGGAAAAAAATTTCCTAAATACTCTATAAATAAAAATGGTCATACAAGATTAAGATTTATTAATGCATCTAATGCAAGGATACTTTCATTTGGATCAAGTTTAGATGGCATGAAGATCATATCAATAGATGGAATGTCGGTTGAACCATTCATAGAAGATAAATTTAATTTAGGGCCAGGACAACGAATTGATTTGTTGATAAAAACTTATGATCTATCAACAATTGATTTTTTTGAAGTCAGTGGTAAAAAACCGTTAAGTGCATTCAAACTAAATGTTGATCAAACTAGTAAAAAAAATATTCGAAAGGAAGACATAAATTTACAATCATTTAAAAAAATACCTCATTATAAAAACCCAAATATATTAAAAATTCATATGCAGGGTGGTGCAATGGGAAACCTTGCAAAAGCTTATTTTGAAGGTACTGAAAAAAATTTTCGTTCACTAGCAATGGAAGATAAAAAATTCTGGGCATTTAATAAATTAGTAGGTAAATATGAACATGAATTAGCAAAGGTAAAAAAGGGTCAAGTTATAATTTTAGAAATTTGGAATGATTCAAGATGGTCACACAGTATGCATTTACATGGCAATCATTTTTATGTTCAATCTAAGGAATTTGAAAATCTTGAGACACCAATTCTAAGAGATACTTATGTCATGCAACCAGGCGAAAAATCAAAATTTATATATTTAGCTGATAATCCTGGTAAGTGGCTTTTTCATTGTCATATGTTAGAACATGCAGCTTCAGGTATGATAGGTTATATTGAGGTATTATGATTTAATATGCCTAACGAAACCTGACGACTGGTTGGCACGATGGTTGGCATGGTGAAACCCTAATCAGGCTTAAAACGCAAAAAACCCCAAAAACCTGAGTCCTTGATGTGCGTGTAAGTCATTGATTTTATTAAATAAGTTGGTTGCAGGGGTAGGATTTGAACCTACGACCTTCAGGTTATGAGCCTGACTCTTTTCCGCAGAGT
>CABXSI010000057.1 GCA_902514865.1 uncultured SAR116 cluster alpha proteobacterium | reverse complement strand
ATTTGTTGAAAGTGTTACTTTGAAATATATTGAAAAAGTTTAATCCATACCGGCTTATTCCGCAGTTAAATAAATTATGTCTCTTTTTTTGCAAAGTAATATAACCATTTTGAGGATACGAAAATAATTTCGTATGAATTTTATCTTTATCTAACTTTAAAATTTTTTTAACTTCTTTAATTCGTTCTTGTAAGAATAGGCTAGCATCTTTGTTTTCAAATAACCTAGTATAAAAGATTTTTTGTTTTTTTAAAACATGCTCCATAGACAATAATAGATAGTATAAAAACTTTTGTGTTTCTTTAGATTGATTGTAAAATTTTTCCATTTTTGGGCCAGAAGGAAAAGAACTTGATATTCCTCGAGTAGCACGCCAGTCTGAAAACCAATTCCATTTCCAATTTGTAATTAGTTGTGGCGAGCTAAAGCCATCATAAAATGTGATTCTATTCATTTCTTTATATTGTTTATTATTGTTTTTATCCGTTCCAAACTCTAGTTCTATACCTTTCCATTTTTTTCCTAAAAACTTTACATTATAAAAATATACTCTAATGTTTGCATAATTTTTTGTAGCAAAATCTTTAGGAATGTATCCTAATAATATGGTTTCAACTGCTAGTTGATTTTTTGAAGTATCTCTAAAAAATTTTTCCAAGTTATTTTGATATGTATTTGTTATATCACCTGTGCTGTTAATATTTTTACCTATTGAACTATTGTCATTCATAGGAATATTACTAAAATTTTCTTTCAACAGATTTATTCTTTTTTCTAATTTTTGTCCACCTAGCCATTCTTTTCCATTAGGCCATCCTGCTATATTTGGTGGATTAAAAAGTTTTTGACCGCTCTCCTCCATATTATCTATAAGGCTTATGTGATTATTATCTATACCTGAATAATTTAATGTCCTAGCTGTTCCGTAAAATAGTTCCAAAGGTGATTTAATCAATGATAATTTTTTTTCCCAGAATTTTTTTAAATATAATGTAGCGCGAAGCATTTCTGTTATTTCAAAATTTGACTTTTTAAAGTAGGTTACTAAGTATGCTAAATCGTCTTGGGATGGTTCTTCCAATTCTACGTATTCGTTATAAAATTTTTTTGCAATAAATTCTCCGAAAGATGGATGATTTTTTAAAAGTTCAAAAAATTCTTTATCATTTTTATATTTTTTCCCAAATGCAGAATAAATTTCAGTTGATGTCTTGTAATTATACTTTTTAAATTTCTCAGTAATAAAGTTTATAGAATTTCCAGAAATGTGTCTTGCTAAGTTTTTGATATCATTTTCTTGATAATGACCTTGACCTAAGCTAAATAGTTCAAGAAATTCTCGAGCTAAATTTTCATTTGGGTTTTGAGAATAACTTTTTTCATTATTAAGATAAGTTATCATTGCAGGATCTTTAATAATTCCACTTAAGAGTTCCAAAAATTTTTTATTTGCATTTTGTCTAATAAATTTTAAATGTTCGAAGAAAGCATGTTTTTGTTTATACATATTAAAATTAACAGAAAAGTGATTTAACCAGAAAACAGCTAAACGCTCAAATTGAGGTGTATTAGATGATGATAATTTTTCAAGCCATGTGCCCTTTAAAGATTTCAAAAAGGCACCATCTTCGCAAAAGGTTTTTTGTGCCCTCAATCCTTGTTCCATAAAACTTGTTGGAATTGCATTTTGTGTCCAATATGGCCATTTAATATCATCAACGTAATGTTTTAAATTGAAAATAACATCATCAACCGCTTGTTTTCTTGTTTTATTAGTATGAAGTTTAACTCGTTCTAGAGGTGCTCCAAAACCAATTCTTCTTTCAAATCTTATTGAATCACTTTTGCTTAAAATACTACTTAAGTGGTTGTTATCAAAAGTATCAAGATCAAATTTTAGATCCTTTCTAAGTTTTGGAGTCTGTGTTTCAAGACTTTTACTTTGTGTTATTATACCACCTTTAAAAGTAGTTTTTGCATAAGTTTTTTCTAAAATTAAATTATTCCAGAAAAGAATAATCAAAAATGTAAAAGTTTTATAAAAGTCTTTCATAATAAAATAATAATAAAATAACTTTTTTTGTAAAAACAAAAATGATGTCATTCATTTTGTTTCAACCATTATGCCAACTATATTTAACAAATGTAAGAAGTCTCAAGAAAATTGTCATGCCCATAATCTGAAATTTGTAGGTTAATTCTTAATTAATCCAACTGTAAATAATGTTAACCTGCTTTTGGTCATTGTCCTCTAGTTAAATCAGACTAAAATGAACTAATGAGGAATGTTCGGCTTAGCTTATTTATGGCTATTATCCACTACTTTTAGTAGTTGTAATTCTTTGCCAACTATTTCCCTTAATCTTAATCCATTGCCATATGGATCCATATTTTCATACTTTGTTAGACACTCACGCGCCGTAATATCTTTCCATATTTCCTTTTTTCCATTAGGATATAATATTTCATAAAATCGTTTAGTCTTATCCCACGTTTTAGGAAGACCTTCTTTCATTTCATATTCCATATATCAAACTCTTTTAATACATCTTAATTTTAATTAACTTTTGTGAGGGTCATTTTTAGGTAAAATATTTTTTATATAGTCTCTCTCTTTCCACTCTGGAGCAGGAGGTGTTCCTGTTCCTTCTCGGGGCGTATGAACAGAGAGCTTTTCATTCTTTAAATTTGGGATATAACGAGGACAATTTGGATAAATCTCGCATTTTATCCTGACAACAAACTTTGCACCATAATGTCTTTTTAAGGAATGATCATCCCGATGAATGCTTGCATGCCCATTTATTCTTATCCTCCGACTTTTTCCATCAAAGTTAACAAAAAGTAGAGCAACATTAGCATTTTTAACTATATTTCCTGCAGTTCGATACATCGAATTACCATCATATTCAGGATACTCAATTATTCCTTTTTCTACTATCTTGACAAAACCTGGATCACCCGACTTTATATTACAGTCAATATAACCATTCCATGAGCTAGCGATAAAGAAAAATTTTGATTTCTTAATTAGATCTTCTTCGTCTTCCCAAAACTCGTAATGTTTTCTGTGCTTTTCAATAGCATCAGCTGTCCTAACACCGTCAAAAATAACTTGAAACTCTCTCATACCTTCGTGGAAAAAATTCCTATTTTTAAAATTATTCATAATACAAACTCTGATATGTTAATTGTCAAAAATTTATTGTTTATCTATCCAATATAAGATTTTTGGCAAGAAAAATACAAATAAAGAAAATAAACTCAGGTCTATCCATAATTTATTTTTTATTCAAAAGGTTTGGTTTTCAGCCAATTTACAGTTTGTTTTAATGTTGTTTGAAAATCTCTAATATGAACTTTAAGACTGTCTCTTCTAGTGAAATCAAATCCTGTGGGTTCAACTGGTTTATCCGAGAATGTTATTGGCATATTCATGTTTGGAATTAATTTCCTACATTCATTATAAATATCATTCCAATGAAGGCTTTTGTAAACACCAAAATATCGCCCGGATGCATTTGGATTTTCGTATACAGCTAAAAAAATTTTTGCTAAATCTCTTAAATGTATCATTGAAGCAGAATCGTTAGGTATTTTTTCATGTCTCGGATTTCCACCTTCGATAACCCTCTTTAGCCATATAAAGGGATTATGATTAAGGTGACTTGGTAAAACTGGGTCACCGTACAACCCAGTTGGTAAAATAATTGACAGTCTAATATCACTTTCTTCACAATATTTAATTGCAGCCTTTTCCATAACTGTTTTGGTTGCAGAAGTGTATTTTTTTGATCTGCATTGTTCTTTTTCGTCAGACCAGTGATCAATTTCATTCTTAAACTTTACTGGTGGTACAGGATTTGTACTAGATGTTGAGGAGCATATTACAACATTTTTAATATTATGGTATTTGGCGGTCTTAATAATGTTTAGACATCCATCAACTGTTGGGTTTATGATTTCCTTGTAACCTCTTTTATCATCCATTTCTTTTGCTGGTGTACCGTCTTTACCTTTATATGTTGGAGTTAAACAAGCAATAAACACTGCGTCAGTATCTTGCAGAGGGCTTATAAAGTCTTTTTCATTATCCATATTTGCGTCAAATAAATTTAGATTGTAGGAATTTTTAAGTTTAGTTAGATACTTAACTTTAGATATATCTGATTTGTCTCTTAGAGTACCATTTACAAAATAACCTTTTTCAAGAGCAAGTCTAACAATACTTGACCCAACTAGGCCACTTGCACCGACCACACATATTTTTTTATTTTGAGACATAAAATAATAATATTTAGTTTTTTTATAATTTAAATAAATAAATTAGCTATCTTAAAATTTTTAATAATTATAATAGCATTTCAATTAGAGAAATTCTATCTTGACCAAAATACATGTCTTTTTCGTTTACAAAGAAAGTAGGAGAGCCAAAACCACCCTTATCTATAAGTTCTTGAGTATTATTTTTTAATCTTTCCTTAGTATCTTCTAGTTGTATAAAATTTAAAAATTTATTTGAATCTACATTTAAGTTTTCAACAATACTTGTTAAATTTTCTTCTAGGGAAATGTCTAACCCATCGGTCCAATAAGCATAAAATATTGAATTCAAATAATTTTCAATGCCCCCTTCATCTAGAAACATAAATGAACCTCTCATAGCCTTGACACTATTAAGAGGAAATACCTTGGGTGAATTAAGTGGTCCAAAACCATCGTGATTAATAACAATTTTTCTTGCGTCAGCCCAATCTTTTAAATCTTTAAAATAATAAGTTAATTTTTCTTTAACCGGATTGGGATTATTTCTAGCTTTATAAACACTCGGATTTGTGGTGTTAAAGATTCCACCAACTAAAATAGGTTTCCAAATTAATTCAAAATCTTTTTTTTTATAGAGATCTGTGATCCCCTTAAATGCCAGATAAGTCCAAGGGCTACTACAGTCAAAATAGTATTCGATTCTTTTGCTCATATTTAAAAAAACCTTTTTATAAGTCTAAAATAAAGTTGTTTTATTATAGTATTTTGTTTTAAGTATATAAATCTATTTTCCTTATCGTTACAGAATAATTAAAAATTAGTTTAGAAAGTAAAATAAATGGTATCAACATTATTAACATCAATAATTGCTATATGGCTTTTGATATTATCCGCTAGGGTAATAGCACTAAGAGGGGTTTCTTTTTTAAAATTTTTCTCATTCAATAATTTTGGTGAAGAGGCCTTACAAAGAGCGGTTAGAGCTCAGGGTAATTTAATTGAATATGCCCCAATTTTCCTAGTTCTACTTTTTATTGCGGAGTATAATGGTGCCCATCCCCATATGTTATATATGACAGCAACTCTTTTTATGATTGCTAGATTGATGCAT
>CABXSI010000056.1 GCA_902514865.1 uncultured SAR116 cluster alpha proteobacterium | reverse complement strand
TTGGTGGCCCAATAGCTCACATTGGTTATTTCAGAAATGTTTTTGTTAAACAAAAAAAATGGTTGGATGAAAAAACTTATCTAGATTTTGTTTCTTTATGTAATTTTTTGCCTGGACCTTCATCTAGCCAAGTAGGGATGTCTATTGGTTATCATTTTAAAGGTATCAGTGGATCTTTATTAGCTTGGTTTGGTTTTACTTTACCATCTGTCATAATTTTAATGATTTTTGGATATGCTGTTTTTAATTTTGAAAACTCAATCTCTCATGGTGTTCTTCAAGGCTTAAAAGCAATAGTTGTAGTTATTGTCTTTCAAGCAATATTGGGAATGAGAAAGAATTTATTAAGAGACTCTTATGGTTATATGATAGTATTTATAACAACTATGATATTAATTATTTTTCCCTCGTCACTAAATCAATTTTTATGTTTGGTATTGAGTGGATTTCTTGGGTTAATTATATATAAAAATGAAAAACAAACTGAAATAAAAAATAATATTCAAATAAATATCAACTTATTGAGTTGTTCATCATTAATTTTCTTTTTTTCCTTAC
This sequence comes from uncultured SAR116 cluster alpha proteobacterium, assembly GCA_902514865.1. Taxonomy (GTDB): domain Bacteria; phylum Pseudomonadota; class Alphaproteobacteria; order Puniceispirillales; family Marisalimonadaceae; genus Marisalimonas. The sequence goes on along the minus strand of CABXSI010000056.1, from coordinate 4,836 downwards.
TTTTTTTATTACCTTTTTTGAGTGAATTTTTTAATTCAAATATTCTAAATTTAGCTTCTAGTTTTTATAGAATAGGCTCTTTAGTATTTGGTGGTGGACACGTTGTTTTACCATTATTACAGGAGGAGTTTGTTTCCTCTGGAATGATTGAAAAGGATATTTTTCTTGCAGGTTACGGTGCAGCTCAGGCAATACCAGGACCATTATTTACATTTTCTTCATATTTAGGTATTTTTTTAAAAGGTGAATTTAGCATTTTTTTGACAAGCTTACTTTGTTTATTTTTTATTTTTTTACCTTCTTTTTTACTTGTTATTGGCATCATGCCTATATGGCAAGAATTGAAGAAAATGGATAAAATTATTCGAGCTTTTAAAGGTATTAATGCAAGCGTTATTGGCTTGTTAGTAGCAGCTTTTTATGATCCAATTATTACATCATCACTACGTAGTTTAGAAGATATGATACTTATTATAATAGCGTTGGTACTATTGTTCTTAACAAAAATTCCACAATGGTTTGCAGTTTTTATTTTATCAATGTTTGGTTGGGGTATATCTTTTTTATAGAATTAATCTTCGAGTTGAATAATTTTGTCGCCTTTTTTAATCCAGCCACCCTTTTCAATAGAACAATTCAAGCCTGATCTGTTGTATAGTGGTAAAACAAGTGGTTTTTTAAGAAGATCTGCTAAATACTTACATGGAAAGTTTAGTCGTCCACCTTTCAAGATCACTTCTCCTATTTTAAATTTTTTACCAACTAGATAATTCAAAGGTACACCAGAAGTTGTAAGGTTACGTCTATGTTCAATAGATTTTAAAATTATAGGTTTATCTTGAAGTGGGGGTTGATTTGCTGCTAGTGCTTCTAAAACTTCGTTTTCAATTAAGGTCACATCTCTTATGTCAGGTTTTGGAGAATAAGTACCTGTTCCATTATAATAACGGTCATTAACAATTCCTTTGCCTTCAATTAACTCTGCCTCATCTAATTCAACCATATTAGCAGAAGCTTTTGGTGCTACATGTATGTATAATAAAGTACCGATATCCCATTTCATATTTTAATATCCAATTATTTCATAATAACTAATATAATTTAATTTAGAACATTGTGAAATATTTTTTGACAAATTTTTAGAAACGTAATAATAGCACAAAATTATAATTATTTGTAGGTTCAAGTCATGGAAAATAAAAATGTGTCAGTGATTTCTGATCAAGTAAATGAAACAAATTCCCAGCTTGCAGGTAGCACCATGACCAAAGCAGGTAGGCTAGCTATGGAGTTATCGCATGAGAAAAAAAGACTTAAACAGGAATTAGAAGAATTACAAACAGAATATGACGAAATTAAGCCAACAACTCCAACGGGAACCACAGATTGGTATGTAAAATGGATGTCAATGTTATTGGCTGTTTTAGGTATTTTCTTAATTAGTGCATCTTTAACTTTTTATGGTCAAATAGCCTATATAGTAAGTTGTTTAGGATGGATTTATGTCGGAATGCAGTGGGGTGATAGAGCTATCATGATAGGTTCTGCAGTAAGTTGCACTGCTATAGCTATGAACCTAGTTAATACGTTTACCTAAACTATTTTTTTTGTTTATTTTTAAATATAAAACTTTTCCATGAGTACTGATTTTTTTCATTATTTTTGACTAGATAACTAGCAACCAATATTCCAAATGAAATTATAATTATTAAAATATAGTACCATTCGAAATTATTATTTTTAAACAAATATGCAAGAAAGAAGGGTAATAAAAAACATAATACTAAGATGAAAAATTTCATTATTTAATTTTAATATTTATAGTTCTTTTGACAACTTTTATATCAAATATTTGATTTACATTTAAATATATCGGCTGTTACACTCGACAAAAGATTTGTCTCTTTAATTAGAGTATATATAACATCATCGCTATTTTTTTTTGCTGTTCTTTGGTTAGTATAAGTAACTTCTTTGTTTTCATTTAAATCTTGTATACCAATAGCATTACCACCCATTGTTCGAGCTCTTTTTTTAAGCTCATACATCAATTCATCATAACTTAAACTGCCTACAACCTTCACTCTTATGATATCTACGCAATCAGCATTTCCCTTTAAAAATTTAGTTGATGAAAAATCAATATTTTTAAAATGATCTTTATAAGACTTTTTTTCCTTTGAAGGTGTTGTGCTAGGCTTAACTAGGCTAGTCAATTTTTGATCTGAAATAGTTTCTGTAGTTCCTACTGTTGTTTGCTTTTGATCTGGGTTCAATACTATACTTTGACCATATCTTGATATATATGATGAGCCTTGATGACAACTAGATAAAAAAACTAGTAAGAATGTTAGCAGAAGTATTTTAACCATTATAAATCTCAAATATTATTACAATAATCATTACGTCACTTATATGAATATATTTAATTTCATGATTTAAATATATTTATGTCCAAAATCAATTTTTACATTTAAAATTATCAATAAAAAACTTTCCTACAACTTTGTTAGCTTCAACACTCATCAGTTCAGCGTGGTCTATGATAAAACTAAGAACAGATAACCTAATTTTTTTAATAGACAAATTTTGTGGTATGCAGATATCAATCCTTTTTTTATCTATACTGAAAATCACATCGTTAACAGCAATTATATAGCCGTCACATATACCTTGTTCGTATAAATTATCACTTTTACAGTAACTAATTGTGCTGCTGTAAAAAAAAGATTATTCGATGCAGCATTTGTTTTATTCATAATAGTCATGCTTAACAATATGAAAATTAAAACTTTTACCATGACATCCCCAAAGAAAATTTACCCATTTCATAATCGCCTGAAATTGCGCTTCCAAATGAAAAATCTAGAGGAAGGTGTAAACCGTCATAAATTCCAACAAAATTTAATCCAAAAGCAATCTCATTATTTGTAGATGCACTACTCAAATTTAAAGAATGTTTATTTCCATATAGAGGCAAACGGGTGTCCAAAGTTGTTGCCATAAGACTTACTTTATCAGCATAACTTCTTGTTGCAGCGTGGTTTGCTGCAGTTGGTTCTTGTATAATTAAGTCACCCATAATACTTGTTGTATCTGAAGCATTTTTTCCAATTTGAATATTTCCAGTTGATGATGCCATAATATCTTTTCCATAAGTTGATGAATCATAAAAGAGCATCGAGTCACTTCCTATATGAACAATGTCATTTGTGGTATCTTTATATAAAAATGTGTCTCCTCTACTGTCGACAAAAGTATTTGCTTTCATTGTGTTCGCCGTAATAGTTCCAGTCGATATAATATTCCTGAAACCAGAAATATCAGAACTACCGTCTACAACAACAGCTTTGTTGGCACTTACAGTTCCAGCAGTGACATCATCAATTGTCTCTAGTTCACTCTCTGATATATTTGCATTACCAATGATAAAAGAACCACTGGATATTATGTTACCAGAACTAGTTATGTTACCTGTACTTGTTATGTCACTGGAGCTTATTGTTCCTAAACCCGAAACGTTTCCATTAGTATCAAAAGTATAATTACCATCAGAAAATGTACCTGTTATAACTAAATCATCATTAATAGAAACTCTATTATTAGAGAAATCACCATAAATTAAGGGAGTGTCATCAGAACCATTGGAGATGAATAGTTTATTAGATACACTTCCTGAAGTAGGTCCTGCTTCATATCCAATAAATATGTTTCCAGAGCCAGTTACGTTAGTTGATCCAGCTTTATATCCAACTGCAGTGTTATTGCTTCCATTTTCAAGATTTAAAATACTGTCTGCACCAATAGCGGTGTTATAATTTCCTGTTGTAATATTTTTACCTGCTTCAGAACCTAAGATAGTGTTTGAGTCTCCAGTAGTTATATCTGTGCCACCAGCATAATATCCAAAAGCAGTATTATAATTTGCCTGTCCAGTTGTAATATTTGGAAATTGATTGTTTTCAGAACTACAGTTAGAAGTCTCAGTACATACAGCAATAGCTGAAAAATCTGTCATAACACTAAAAGTTAAGTAAATTATAATTAGAATTTTTAGAAGTATAAAGGCCATAAATAAATAACGGCACTTTCAAAAATTTTTTAAAACTTAGTTGTTATGTAGACATCATAACGAATAGTTTTACCTAAAATCTGATGTGAAAATTGCTTAATCTCTTTTATAGGCTCAGCATATCTTGGTTGTTTAATAACAACTCTGTTTTTCGCTAGTTTTAAAGCCACCTCTATTAACTCGATATAATCAGAATCCGGTCCAACTATCTCTCTTACTAATCTCATATCATTTTTCACGAGAGCTGTTTTTTTTCTTTCTTTGTACATAGTATCTATTAAAATTACTTCTGGAGACAAATGAGGTAAAATATTTTTTGAGTCACCAAAAATTAAATTCATTCTGCTTATAATTTTACTTATCTCTCCTCCAAATAACATACCTTCTGCAAAACCATCTTGCAGTAATTTATGTATTTTTTCAGATCGTTCTATTAAGGTAACATTAGCTCCAAGTGAAGCTAGCATAAAAGCATCATAACCTAACCCAGCTGTAGCATCTATAATGTTCCTATTTTTATTAGATTTCATTCCAACGGCTTTGGCTAAATTTTGACCTCTACCTTTACCATATTTTAATCTATGTAATATTGGGCCTTCAATAAAAGAACATTTCAACATTTTATACTATAAAATTAAACTTTTACATTTTCTCAAATATCTAAAAAAATTTAATTATTCTCCATTGGTAATGTTTGATCTAGTGCAGCCCATTCGTGCAATGAGTTGTCATAAATAACTATTTTTTCAAAACCTAATTGATAT
>CABXSI010000055.1 GCA_902514865.1 uncultured SAR116 cluster alpha proteobacterium | reverse complement strand
ATCAATAAAATCAAATACTATTGCAATAGAAGACACATTAAGCAGTGTTCAATCTGCAAGATCTGCTAACATAAAAACTATGTTCTTTCCTGGTGAGTATTCAATTTATAATAACAATGAAAAAGTTTCGTCAAACATTTTTGAAGATGTTAGAAATTTTTTTGAAAAAAATTAACTTCTGAATGGCTAAAGTTGAATTAAACAATATCTCAAAAGTATGGGGAAATTTCGTAGCAGTAGATAATTTTGATTTGACGATAAAGGATGAAGAGTTTTTGGTACTACTCGGCCCATCTGGATGTGGTAAAACTACAACAATGAGAATGATAGCAGGTTTGGAAGAGATAACTTCAGGAACTATCAAAATCAATGATATAATTGTGAATGATTTAGAACCTAAAGACAGAGATGTTTCAATGGTTTTTCAATCCTATGGTCTTTATCCAAATATGACTGTTTATGATAATGTAAAATTTCCATTAAAAATTAGAAAAATAGAAAGTTCGTTACATGAAAATTTAATAATGAATGCTTTAAATATGTTAGAATTAAAAGATTTTATGAATAGAAAACCAGCAGAATTATCAGGCGGACAAAAGCAACGTGTTGCGCTAGCAAGAGCACTTGTTAGAACCCCAAATCTTTTTTTAATGGACGAACCTTTGTCTAACTTAGACGCAAAATTAAGAGTGTCAACAAGAGCACAAATTAAACATCTACAAAATGAACTTAAAATAACAACAGTTTATGTAACACATGATCAAGTCGAAGCCATGACACTTGCGGACAGGGTTGTTGTTATGAATAGTGGAAAAATCCAACAAGTTGGTCCCCCCAGAGAAATTTACAATAATCCACTAAATACCTTTGTAGCTTCTTTTATAGGAAATCCTGCAATGAATCTTGTGGATATTAATTTAAAAAATCAAAATGTTACTAATAATGATTTCCAACTCTCCAAAATAAAAATGAGAGACGGAAAATATATTTTAGGATTTAGAGCTGAAGATGCGAGAATTGAGGAAAATGGAAATTTTAGCGGATCTATATATTCAATCGAACATCTCGGAGATATCACTTTAGTTGCATTTAAATTAAAAAATAATTTAATACACGTAAAAGCATCTAACAATTTTACAGCAAATATTGGTGACTATATTTCAGTAAAAATACCTACAACTAAATGTCACCTTTTCGATTTCAGGAACGGAAAACGTTTAAATTTAGACTTATAAATATTAATTAAACATTTTTAAAAAAATAATTATAAAAATTAATTGAATTAGTCTTCAAATCCTGAAACATCCATGATATTAACTTTTATTATAGGAGGAAACAATGTCCAATAAATCAATTTTTTTTCTAATAATATTAATCTTAGCTGTTGGTGGTATTTACTTTTTCTCTAAAGATCAAATTAATGTAGCGTTGAAAAGTGACGTTAACGGAAAATGCAATATTGAGGCTAGAGTTAGTATTGTTGGAAATGAGTTTCCTGCTATTCAAACAATTGGAAAAGGTGTAAAAAATTGTGTTGGTTCTGTTGTTAAAACTAACTTGACAGCTGACCATCAAAAAATACATGTAGCTGGTATGAGTAGTGAACCGGCGGAATACACATCTGCAATTGTGGCAAACACTTCAATTATTCCTCTATTAAATAATGATTTGATAAGACCCCTAGATGACTTAGTTAAGAGTTATGGTAATAAACTAAAAACAAATCAATTAATAACAATAAATGGAAAGGTAATGGCCGTAGCTTTTATGGCTAATGCTCAACATTTGATTTATAGAAAGGATATTTTAGAAAAGTTAAATTTATCGGTACCAAAAACTTACGAAGAAATGCTTTTAGCAGCAAAAAAAATTCGAGAAGCAGGACTTTCTAATTACCCAATAGGTGGTGCTTACAAAGCAGGTTGGAATTTAGCGCAGGAATTTAATAACATGTTTATAGGATATGGTGGCAAACACTTTAAAGAGAATACAGCTGATCCTAATGTTAATTCTGATGCTGGTATTAATGCACTAAACATGATGAAATCCCTATCTGAATTCATGAACCCAGATTTTTTAACTCATGATAGTAATGCAACTACCGCAGAATTTCGTGCTGGTAATGTTATCATGATGAATATGTGGGGAAGTAGGGTTGCAACCCTTACTAATGCGGAAGGTGTTAATGACGAAATTAAGAATGGGACAGATATTTCAGGTCCGCTAACTGTAGGAGGAGGTAAAATTCCTGCATCTACACTTTTTTGGGATGGTTGGACTATAGCAAAGAATATTAATGATAAAGAAGCTGAAGCTACATTTAAGGCTATGATTCATGCTATTGATCCTTTAATTATTAAAGATGAAAATGTAAAAAACGAAGCAGTATGGCTTATAGATGGTTACACACCGACAAACACTGCACGTGGAGTTTTTTCTGCAGTTGAAATGAAAACAAAACCATACCCAATGCTTCCTTACATTGGCCTAATGCATTCTGCTATAGGTGCAGAATTAGCAGATTTTATGCAAAATAAAGAAGATGCAAAAAAAACCTTATCAGATATTGAAGATGCTTTTCGAGCTGCTGCAAAAGAAAAAGGCTTCTTGTAACATAAACCACCTTTAATTATAGGTTAAAATATTTTGATCATATTTAATGAAACATAAAACTTTCTTTTGGTTTATACTTCCCACATTTTTGGCAATGTTTGTTTTTATTTTTTTGCCAATAATATCAACTGTATTACAATCTATTCACACACCACATGATAAGATACTAATGACCACAGAAAACTGTGATCCCTTTGGTTGCAAACAAGTTACATCTTTAGATCATGATGCAATTAACAATTTAAAAAGAAACGAACCACTAGGAAAATTTGTCGGTTTAGAAATTTATTTTGATAGAGGTCACCTAGCAATAAAAAATGTTAATAAACTTTGGCAGAATAATGATAGCGTATCACAATTTTTATCCTCTTTATACGATTTGCCATTCTACAAAGCTCTTTTTTTTACACTTACTTTTACATTCACTGTAACTCCAATAATGCTAATATTAGGATTTTTGATAGCTTTGGCGGTTAATAATATTAATCAAAAATTACGAGGAATGGTTATTTTTTTTTCATTATTACCTATGATTGTAACACCTCTTATAGGGTCTATAATTTTATTTTGGATGATTGACTCAAGAGGAATTATTGGAACTTTTATCCAATGGATATTTAACGACCCTTTCCTCTCACTTAAGGCTTCAACATTGCTCACATGGATAATGCTAATAGTATATGGGGTTTGGCACGCAATTCCTTTTTCGTTTATAGTGTTTTATGCTGGTTTGCAGACAGTTCCAAAAGATCAAATTGAATCTGCAAGAATTGACGGCGCAAGCAAATTTCAAGAAATAATATACATTACTTTACCTCACTTGATACCTCTAATAACGTTTGTAACTTTAATACAACTTATGGACAATTTTAGAGTATTTGAACCAATAGTTGGCTTCAATGCAGAAGCTCATGCAACTTCACTTAGTTGGATAATTTTTAATGATCTTGGAGGTGAAACTCGCCAACTTTCATCAGCGGCCTCGAGCTCAATTTTAACAATATTGGGTGTAAGTATTTTATTGTTGCCAATTTTAATACGAACATGGAAGGATTTTTATATAAAAAAATGATCAAAAATTTTAAGATAGATTCTATATTTATATATTTACTTATATTTTTATGGTTGACAATTGCATCTTTTCCATTCATGTGGACATTTTGGGGTTCTTTTAAAGTAGAGCTTGATTTTTTTTCTATTACTAATTGGTATAATGCAGTTGTTGGCAAAAACACTTTTGAAACCTACGAAACTAATTTCACAGGAACAGGTTACATAGGTGCATGGGTCCAAGAAGAATTTTGGAGATCATTTTTAAATTCTGCAATAGTATGTTTTTTTGTAGTGATAACTTCTCTAACTATTGGAACTTTAGGAGCTTATGCTCTTTCAAGATCTAACTATAAATATACATTTTGGTTGCTAATTGTTGCTTTAATCTTCAGGGCTATGCCTCCAATAACTCTTGTGGCTGGTTATTTGCCAGCCTTTTTTGAATGGAACATTTGGGGTATATTGCCCACTACAATAATTGTTCTTGTTGCAATTAATCAACCTTTTACTCTTTGGATGTTGTACTCTTTTTTTCTAAAAATACCTAAAGAACTTGACGAGAGTGCTAAGGTAGATGGATGTACACAATTCCAGGCATTTAGGTATGTTATCATTCCTGTTATGTGGCCTGGCGTTATAACTGCAGGGCTATTTAGTTTTTTACTTGCATACAATGACTTTGCAGTAACATCACTCCTACTATCAGACGAAAATAGAACAATGATACCTAAAATTGCTGCTTTTTTAGGGACCACTTATACAGAAGGGAACATAATGTTTGCAGTAGCAGCAGTTATTTCTGCAACAATCCCCTTGTTTTTGTTGGTAATGTTTTTTCAAAAAAAAATTGTAAGTGGTCTTGTACAGGGGGCCGTCAAAGGGTAATTACAAACTAATTTGTTTTTTAAAATTTTATCAAGGTCTACAAATAGATCTAAAGTTTTAACAGTTGACTAATGCATCACTCCACACTTTATCTATAATTTTTACTAAGTCTTGTCCCCCTGCTAATAACATTTTTGAGATCATACTTGCTCTGCTAAACGACCAAAAAAGACCAGCTTCAAGAAAAATTGGCTCATTTGTACGTTCATCAATTCTAAAATCAAAAAGGGAGTAATGACGTGCCCCAATAGATTTATGAGCTAAAATTGCAGAAGAAATAATTTTATTTTTAAGTTTATTATCTACAACAGCTGGACATATTGTTTCTAACAAAGTATTGGAAGCTTGTTGATATGGAACATCATTATTTTTTATGTCTAGTTTATCTTCAATTTTCCTAATCGGATTAGTCTGACTTACTGGATATTCAATCATCTCAGGAACATAAAATTCACTGTTATGTTCTATTACAGCTACTCTGATTTCACGACCTGGTATATATTCTTCAGCTAAAATATCACCATACTTACTATGTAAAAAAGTAGCTGTATCTCTATACTGGTCTTTTTTATAAATCAATCTAACCCCAGTAGAATTATCTTGAAAATTTGGTTTTAAAATAACTGGAAATTTAAGTTCTGGTATTTGATTGTTTTTTATTAATAAGCCATTAGGAACTCTCACACCAGCCTTGTTAACTAATTTTTTAGTCTTGTCTTTATTAATCGATAAGGTCATTATTTTGCCGGTAGAACCAACAAGAGGCAAACCAAGATTATCTTCAAAATAATTTCTATACTTTGTCATCCCGTCATAACAAAATAAATGTGGAACGATAAGAGTTTTTGAAGGAATAATCTTTATCAAATGATTAAATTTTACTAATTTCCAATTAGAATTATTCATAAAATAAAAATTTTTTTTTGGATCAACTTTGATAAAT
>CABXSI010000054.1 GCA_902514865.1 uncultured SAR116 cluster alpha proteobacterium | reverse complement strand
TGTTATGTCGCATGTGTTTGCAGCAAAGAAACTACTACCTGAAATGTTAAAAAGAGGTAGTGGATATTTTGTTAATACTGCATCTGCTGCTGGGTTATTAAGTCATATCGATTCTATCACATATTCCACAACAAAACATGCAGCCATTGGTCTAGCTGAATGGCTGGCAATTACATATGGAAAACAGGGAATTGGTGTTTCAATTTTGTGTCCGCAGGCTGTAGAAACTGCAATGACAAGAGGACGAGAAAAAGAAGTTTCTGCTTTGGATGGTATGATGAAGCCTGAAGAAGTAGCAATGCAGGTTATAAACGCCATTAAAGATGAAATATTTTTGATTTCTCCTCATAATGAGGTTATTGGTTACTTTCAAAACAAAGCTAATAACTATGCAAGGTGGATTGGCGGTATGCAGAAATTAAGACAAACACTTAAATCCTAGAAATTAAATTGCATCAGCTACTGCTGATCCACAACTAATAGTATTTGCCTTGCCTCCCAAGTCGCTGGTTCTATGTGCTTCCATTTCTAGAACTTCTTCAATAGCGCTTACAATATTGTCTGAAGCTTGCTTATGACCTAAATGTTCGAGCATCATTGCACCGGCCCAAATCTGACCAATAGGATTTGCAACACCTTTCCCAGCAATGTCGGGCGCAGATCCATGAACAGGCTCAAACAATGAAGGAAATTTTTTTTCTGGATTAATATTTCCAGAAGGAGCTATTCCTATTGTTCCAGTGCAAGCGGGGCCTAAATCTGATAAAATATCTCCAAATAAATTTGAAGCTACGACTACATTGAATTTATCAGGATTGAGTACGAAGTGAGCACATAGAATATCGATATGATATTTATCCCACTTTACATCAGAGTATTTTTTTGCCATCTCCTCAACTCTTTCGTCCCAATAAGGCATTGTGATTGAAATTCCATTAGATTTCGTTGCTGATGTTAAATGTTTTTTCTTTGTGTTTTGAGCTAATTCAAAAGCAAATTTTAGCACTCTATCTACACCAACTCTTGACATTACGGTTTCCTGCATAACAATTTCTCTATTAGTGTCAGGAAACATTTTTCCTCCTATCGAAGAATATTCTCCTTCGGTATTTTCTCTAATAATGTAAAAATCTATATCTCCAGGATTCCTATTAGCTAATGGTGAAGGAACGCCTGGCATTAATTTAACTGGTCTGAGATTAATATATTGATCAAAATCTCTTCTAAATTTTAATAATGATCCCCAAAGAGATATATGATCGGGAATTTTCTCTGGCCATCCAACTGCCCCAAAAAACAGGGCATCATGAGATCCAATTTGGGTCTTCCAGTCATCTGGCATCATTTGACCATGCTTAGAAAAATACTCATATGAACTGAAATCAAAGTGGTCAAAGTGAAGATTAATACCATATTTATTTGATATTACTTCCAACACTTTTAATGCTTCTGGCATTACCTCTGTTCCTATTCCATCTCCTGGAATTACAGCAATATTATATTTATTTTTTGTCATAATGTATTCCTAGTTATTTTATGTATTCCTAGTTATTTTGATATGGTGTCCATGGAGCAGCCGTCATTAGTTTATTTTTTTGTGTTAATACAAGTGGTCGAAATTCAGTGGCAAACTTCATAAAGTCTTTATCATTATATATTATTTTCCATAATTCCCTTCTGGCATTGTCGTCCTCAAATTGCCAAACATGGATAATCTGATTTAAGGCACCTACGTCACCAATATAATATCTTATTATATTTTTTTTATATTTTTGAAGAGCAGGCCATCCTAAATCTTGATAAACCTCTATCGCTTTAGATAATTTACCAACATGCAAAGTGTAAGTTCTTAATTCAAAAATGTTCAATATATCCTCCAATAATAAATTTTGGTTTTTTTACTAAGAAAGTATGATTGAGTTTTACTCTATAATTAACTACTAATTATATATCAGAAAATATAAGGAAATTTAATGGATATTTTAGAAATCAAAGATTTAGAAACTTTAGCTCAAAAAAGAGTTCCAAAAATGTTTTTCGATTATGTAAATTCAGGTTCTTGGACTGAAACTACTTACAATGAAAACATATCTGATTTTCAAAAAATAAAACTAAGACAAAGAGTTGCAATTGATATGTCAAATAGGACCATGGCAACTAAAATGGTTAATCAATCTGTTTCAATGCCTGTTGCTATAGCGCCTACAGGTCTTACAGGGATGCAAAGAGCAGATGGAGAAATATTAGCTGCCCAAGCAGCTGAAGAATTTGGAATTCCTTTTACTCTATCTACGATGAGTGTGTGCTCTATAGAAGCTGTTGCAGAAAAAACCAAAAATCCATTTTGGTTTCAATTATATGTTATGAAAGATAAAAAATTTATGGCTCGTCTTATAGATAGAGCAAAAGAAGCTAAATGTAGTGCTTTAGTTTTAACACTAGACTTACAAATCTTAGGACAAAGACATAAAGATGTCAGAAATGGATTGTCTACGCCTCCTAAATTAATTCCAAAACACATTTATCAAGTTTTAACTAGGCCTATGTGGTGTTTAAGAATGCTTACTACCAAAAACCATTTTTTTGGAAATATTGTTGGGCATGTTGAAGGAATAAAAGATGTAAGATCTTTGGGTTCTTGGATAAGTACTCAATTTGATCAAAAGCTTGATTGGGAGGAAGTTGACTGGATTAGAAAGAGGTGGGGGGGCAAACTTATTATTAAAGGGATTTTGGACTCTGAGGACGCACTTTTAGCAGCAAAAACAGGAGCTGATGCGATTATTGTTTCTAATCATGGAGGAAGGCAACTTGATGGAGCCTCTTCAACAATTAATATTTTACCGGAGGTAGTTGATAAGGTTGGCAAGTTAGTTGAAGTACATTTGGATGGTGGTATTAGATCTGGTCAAGATGTCATAAAAGCTATGTGTCTTGGAGCAAAGGGTACGTATATTGGTAGAGCTTTTCTATATGGTTTAGGAGCTCTTGGAAAAGAAGGTGTAACCAAAGCTTTAGACATTATAAAAACAGAAGCAGACATGACTATGGCTTTATGCGGAAAAAGAGATATTCACGATTTAAATAGGGACAATATTTACACGCCTAAATAATTTTTATAAGACAAAAATTAAAATGACAAAAATAACAAAATTAACGACTTATGATTTAAGGTTCCCAACTTCTGATAATCTTGACGGTTCTGATGCAATGAACCCTAACCCTGATTATTCTGCGGCTTATGTAATTCTTGAAACTGAAGATAAATTGTTAAAAGGTCATTCTTTTGCATTCACACTTGGCCGTGGTAACGACTTATGTTGTGAAGCGATCCAAGCATTACAACATATTGTACTAGGACTTAATATAGAATGGATAAGAGATAACCTTTCCTCTTTTTCAAGAATGATGACCTCTGATTCACAACTAAGATGGGTTGGTCCAGAAAAGGGTATAATCCATATGGCAAGTGGTGCAATTATAAATGCCGTTTGGGATATTTTGGCAAAAATGAATAATAAACCGCTTTGGAAACAAGTCTCAGATATGAGCCCAGAGGAAATATCTGGATCTATTGATTTCAGATATATAACAGATTTTCTAAATCACGATGAAGCTAATCATATTCTAAAGTCTAATCAACAATCAAAATCAAAAAGAATCTCTATATTAAAAAAAGAAGGTTACCCATGTTATGTAACTTCTGCAGGCTGGCTTGGGTACAGTGATGGAAAATTGAAAAGATTATGTGTTGATGCGAAGAAAAAAGGGTTTGAATATGTAAAATTAAAAGTGGGTAAAAATCTTAGAGATGATATGAGGCGTCTAGAAATAGCAAGAAGCGCATTGGGTCCTGAGATTAAAATTATGATTGATGCAAATCAGGTTTGGGAAGTTAATGAAGCAATTAAATGGATGAAATCTCTTTCTGAATTTAATCCATATTTCATAGAGGAACCAACAAGTCCAGACGATATTATAGGTCATAAAAAAATAAGAGAAGCTATTTATCCTATAAAAGTAGCTACAGGTGAAGCCGTTCAAAATAGAATTATATTTAAACAATTAATATCAGAGAAAGCTATTGATATAGTCCAAGTAGATGCCTGCAGAATGGGAGGTCTAAATGAAGTGTTAGCAGTACAATTAATGGCTGCTAAAAATAATCTTCCAGTTTGGCCTCACGCAGGTGGTGTAGGTTTATGTGAATATTCGCAACATCTTGCAATGATTGATTATATATGCGTATCAGGTAGAAAAGACAAACAAGTCATAGAGTATGTAGATCATCTTCATGAACATTTTATCAATCCGTGTATAATAAAAAATGCAGCATATATGATCCCAGAAGAAAGTGGATTTTCAGTAGAAATGAAGCCTGAGACCTTAAAAAATAATTTGTTTATTTCCTAGAAAATATTTCTTTTGCAGCTTCACTCATTTCTTTTATGCACACTAAGGCAGTTGGTAATTGGACGGAATTACTTACAAAAGCATGCATCTGTCCTTCAAATAATCGATAATGGACTTCATTACCAAAAGATAAAAGTCTTCTTTTATATGCATCACCTTCATCAACTAGAGGATCCAGTCCTGCTCCAAAAATATATGTAGGGGGAAGGCCAGATAAGTCAGGGGTTAATAGTGGTGATGCTCTCCAATCTACCTGCTCTTCATAAGAATTTAAGTAATGGTCAGCAAAATATTCTATAGTTTCCTTATTTAAAATCATACCTTCAAGGTCTATATCCATTGATCTTCTACACATAGTCATATCTACCCAAGGATAAACTAGAATTTGACCATGGACTTTTGGAATTAATTTATCTCTCGACATAATAGTTCCAACAGCAGCTAAAGCCCCTCCTGCACTATCACCACACAAAATAACTTTATTTTGATCAATATTAAATTCATCTGCTCTACTTATAATCTCAGTTATAGCATCTATTGTGTCTGTAATTGCTGCTGGAAATTTATGTTCGGGGGCTAGTTTGTAATCAACTGCTATTATAGTTGCATTTGTTTGTTTACACAAATGTCTGCAAACCAAATCATGACTTTCAAGGTCTCCCATAACAAAACCGCCACCATGAAAATAAATAATTAATGGTTGTTTTTGGTTTATAAGTGTATCTGAATTTTCGTTAAAATATTTTCTTACAGTTATAGATCCTAGAGAACCCTTAAGAGTAAAATCTTCTACATGGGAAATAAATACTCTAAGCTCTCCAGGAGTTTCTGCCATTTTAGCTCTTAACGCTCTCAGCTCTTGAGGAGAAAAACTTTCCAAGGGAGGTGCGTTGTTTTTAATACGTTCATCAATTAAAGTTTGTGTATCTTTATCAATTTGCATGCTAAATTTTCTCCAAACATTTCCTTTATTTATAACTTTAATTTTAGGTTTTTGAAAATGATATTTTAGCTAACTAATTAATCTTATTTTTGATAAATATTTAAAATTACTTAATAAACTCGAATTTAATTAAAAGCCTTTAGTGGTATAAATAATAATCATTATATTTTTAGTAAAAATTTTATAGCTTTAATAATCTTTCCATTATGGGTTTCAAGGAAAGCTGAAAATAAATTTAAGAGAAAATAAATTAGCTAAGACT
>CABXSI010000053.1 GCA_902514865.1 uncultured SAR116 cluster alpha proteobacterium | reverse complement strand
TTATTTGGCAGAATCAAATAGGTATCATCTGTATGTTAGTTATGCTTGCCCTTGGGCACATCGCACTCTTATTTTTCGGAAGTTAAAAAATTTGGAAGATCATATAAGCGTAATAGGTGGAGGTCTGATAGGGGCTAGTTGGGCAGCTATATTTTCCAAGAGCGGATTTAATGTATTTGTTTACGATCCATATCCAGATGTTTTTGATACATATGAATCAAGGGTTACATCTTTTTTAGAAGAGTTAAAAACTATTGATGAGACTATAAATGTTGAAGAAAGCTTAAATAGAATAAATACAAACGTAACTATAGAAGATTTATGTAGTAATGTAGAATACATCCAAGAAAGCGCCCCAGAGATATTATCTGTTAAACAAGAGTTATTTGCAAAGTTAGATAATTTAGCACCTGAAGAAGTTGTTATTGGCTCATCTTCTTCAGCTATGCCAATCTCAAGCATTACGCAAAATTTGAAAGGACAACATAGGTGCATAATAACACACCCGGCTAATCCACCGCACTTAATCCCTTGTGTTGAAATTTGTCCCGGAGAAAATACTTCAAATAGAACAATTGAAAAGACAAAAGAAATTTTCACTGCTTCTGGTGCGTCTATTGTAAACGTAAAAAAAGAAATAGACGGATTTATTTTAAATCGACTTCAAGGAGCTCTCCTTAATGAAGCAATGAGACTTTATTCTGACGGATATGCAAGTTCAGATGAGATAGATGCTACGATTAGAGATGGTTTAGGTTTAAGGTGGGCATTTATGGGACCTTTTGAAACTATAGATTTGAATGCTCCTGGAGGTATAAAAGATTATATTTCAAGATATGGCCCCATTTTTGTTGAAATGGCAAAAAATCAAACAAAAATTCCTGATTGGTCTGAAGAAGCAGGAAAAAAACTTGAGTTAGAAAGAAGAAAAATACTTGATCATGAAAAATTAGAAGATCGGGCCAAAAAAAGAAATCAACTGCTCAAATCATTAAGAAAAGTTAAAATAGATAATGGTGAAGCATAACTGTTAGAGGTGTTAAGAACTTTGTTACCATTAGAAAATTTTAGAATTTTAGATTTATCTAGGTTAGCTGCGGGTAATATGGTTAGTCATATGTTTGCAGATTTTGGAGCAGACGTTATTAAAGTCGAAAAACCAGGAAAAGGTGATGATCTCAGGAATTGGCAAGTTAATGACGTTGCTCACTGGTGGGCAGTTTATTCTAGAAATAAAAGAAGTATAGCATTAAATCTTAAAGAAGAAGAAGGGTTAAACCTTTTAAAAGAATTAGTAAAAAGTGCAGATGTTTTAATAGAGAATTTTGTACCAGGCACTCTTGAGAAATGGGGAATTGGACCAGATAAATTATTAGACCTGAATAAAAATCTTATTATTTTAAGAATTTCAGGTTGGGGGCAAACCGGAATATATAAAGATGCTCCTGGTTTTGGTTCCTTAGTTGAGGGTATGAGTGGCTTTGCTTCCATGACAGGAGAAGAGAATCAAAAGCCATTACTTCCTCCATTAGCTCTTGCAGACATGGTAGCGGGTTTGACTGGCTTTGGTGCGATTTTGATGGCTGTGATTGCATCAAAGAAAAATCGAATAGGAGGGCAAGTTATTGATCTTTCTCTTTTTGAACCTCTTTTTTCAATATTAGGTCCTTGGGCAGCAAGTTATAAAATATCAGGAAAAATACCACCTCGAATGGGAAATAGAAGTAATGTTGCTGCACCGAGAGGTATTTATAAAACTAAGGATCATAAATTTGTATCTTTATCAGCATCAATGCAATCGATGTGGGAAAAACTTGCAATTACTATTGGAGCTAAAAAGTTAATTAATGACCCTAAATTTCTTACCAACAGTGATAGATTGAGTAATCAGGATGACTTAGATGATGTGATTTCTAATTTCATTAGAAAATTTGATAGAGATCCTCTTTTAAAATTATTTTCGGAAGAGGGAATTACAGTCGGACCTGTCCTGGACATATCAGAAATAATTGAACATCCATATATCTTAGATAGAAAGATATTAATGGAACATCATGATAATAGTTATGGCAATATTTTAATGCATCAAGCTTTTCCAAGACTTAGTAAAACTCCTGGGAAAGTCAAATCTTCTGCACCCTCAATAGGTGAAAACACCAATGACATATTAAAAGAAATTGGTCTCACAAAAAGTCAAATTGAGAAACTTAGAGAAAATAAAATTATTAATTAGTCAGATATTTCAATGAAATCAATTATTGACATCAAAAAATATAAAGAACAAAATATCAAAAATTGGAGGTGTTTATGGATGGTTTAAGTAGAGAAATAAATGATTATGATATAATAATTAAAAATGGAACCCTTGTTGACGGAACAGGGAAAAAATCTGACACAGCTGATATAGCTATAAAAAACGGTTTAATAGCTGCAATAGGGACAGTTAACGGAAAAGCTAATCAAGAAATAGATGCAACTAATTTAATAGTTACCCCTGGATTTGTAGATATTCATACTCACTATGATGGACAAGCAATATGGGATAGTCAGTTAAAACCATCTTCAATTCATGGAGTAACAACAGTAGTTATGGGGAACTGTGGAGTAGGCTTTGCTCCTTGCAAACCAGAAGATAGGGTCAAACTAGTTGAGTTAATGGAAGGGGTAGAAGATATTCCTGCTCCAGTCATGCATGAAGGTTTAGATTGGCAATGGGAAACCTTTGAAGAATATATTCAAGCATTAGAAAAGAACAAACTTGATATTGATGTTTGTGCACTTTTGCCACATGCGGCTTTGAGAGTTTATGTTATGGGTGAGAGGGCTATCAAGCATGAGGTTGCTAACGCCAATGATATGGAGGTAATGAGGAAGCTTGCTAAAGAAGCAGTTGAAGCGGGTGCATTTGGCTTCTCTACGTCTAGAACAATAAGTCACAAAAGTTTAAAAGGTGAATTTACACCAACTCTAAGAGCACATGAAGATGAATTAACAGCAATAGCAATGGGTTTATCAGATGCTGGATCAGGTTTTATGGAGATAGTTTCGGATTGGAACGAACCTGACCCAGAAACAGAATTTCAAGTACTTAAACGTATTGTTAAGAAATCTGGAAGACCAGTCGTGTTTAGTTGTACTCAGAGACATGATAGGCCGCATTTTTGGGAAAATTTAATGTCAATGGCAAGGCAGGCACAAAAAGAAGGGTTACCAATTAGGCCAGTTGTGACACCTAGGCCAATAGGGTTATTATTAGGATTAAACGGAAGTCAAAACCCTTTCTCTGGAACAGATACATATAAATCTATTGCGGACTTACCTCTTCTTCAAAGAGTTAATGAAATGAAGAAAGAAAACATTAAAAAGAAAATTTTGTCAGAAGATCCCGTCAAAGGAAGTACATTCCCTCTTATAAATAGGATTGGCTATTCTCAAATGTACAGATTTGGCTCTCCTCCAAATTATAATCCTAAACCGGAAGAATCAATAGAAGCGTTGGCTGAATTTAATGATGTTTCTGCACCAGAATTGGCATATGAAATTCTTCTTGAGAATGAAGGTAATAATTTTATTTATGCACCTCTTGTCAATTACGCCGATCATACATTTGGTGTTTGTCAAAAAATGCTTGAGGACAAAAATGCTATAATGGGTTTGGGTGACGGAGGAGCTCACGTTGGATTTATTTTAGATGCAGGATATCCTACGTGGCTTATATCTTATTGGTCTGTAAAAAAGAAAGTTTTTTCTATGGAGGAGACAATAAGACGATTAACGTCTGATACAGCAGAAGCTGCAGGTTTGTCTGATAGAGGAGTTTTAAAAATAGGTTTGAAAGCTGATTTAAATATAATTGATTGGGAAAATGTGGGGTCTTCTGATCCTTTTATGACCCAAGACTTACCAGCTGGTGGAAAAAGATTGATGCAACATACTAATGGTTATGTGGCAACAATAGTATCAGGAAAAATTACATATCAAAATGGGGAGCCTACTAAAGAAAGACCAGGAGGTCTTGTTAGATCAGTAAAAGATAGTCAAAAAATATTTGCCTATTCAAGTTGATTTTGAGAAATAGTAATTCAAGTGAATTGATAGAGTTACCTTTTACGAAAATTTTTTTCAAATTAGCTATACCTAACTTATATTCTACTCTGATAGCGGCAATGACTGTTATTTTTGATCTTTGGTATGTAGGTCAAATTGGTGTTTCTGAGTTAGCTGGAGTAGCTTATATATTTCCAATTTATATGCTTACTAGCATGCTTTCTAATGGTGCATTTGGGGGGGCAATAAGTGGTGCAGTTGCACGAGCTTTTGGTAGTAGAAATATTTTTCAAGCTGAATGTGTTTTCCGATCAGCAATTTTGATCGCATGTTTAGGCTCTCTAATAATGATGCTAATTTTTTTCCTATTAGCAGAATCTTTTTTCATTTATTTTAATATAAATAAACAAGTTGCTTTTTCAGCTTTAAGTTATGGAAATATATTACTTGGTGGCATCTTTTTAATTTGGCTTTTTAATATAATTATTTCAGTTACGCGTGGTTCTGGAAACACATTAGTTCCTGCATATAGTTGGTCAGTTGTATTATTTTTTCATATTTTTATAGCATTTATGAACTTTAATTTTGAAAATGGAACAATAATTTCAGTTAAAAATATAAAATTATTTAATGAGGTATTTATTTTTTCAGCACTTCAATGGTCAGTTATTTCATTATTATTAGGATATTTTGTGGGAATACTTTTTGCTATAGGTTTTTATTATTTTGGAAAACACTCTTTTTCTTTAAATTTAAGAGATGTTTTAAAGTTTGATGGAATTGTGAAGCTTATAAAATCAGGATCATTAGCAAGTTGTCAATCTATAATGACAATAGTTTTAGCTCTTTTTTGTACAACCGTAATAAGCAATTTTGGCACAAATTGGACTGCAGGTTTTGGAATTGCCATAAGGCTTGAATTATTGTTAATACCTATAATTTTTGGAATTGGTGGAGCACTTATCGCAATTGTTGGGGCAAATGTAGGAGCAAAAAAATTTTCAAGAGCAATTACTATGACATGGAAAGGAACATCTTTTTCCGTTTTTATTGTTGGCTTTATTGGATTATTTTTTTCTATTTATCCAGATTTATGGTCAGCTTTTTTTACTGATAATGCTGAAATAAAAGAAACATCAAATCTTTATTTAAAAGTTGTAGCACCATTTTACGCTTTTTTTGCTTTAGGCCTTGGCCTTTATTTTGCTTGTCAAGCTTTCAACACTCTACTTTGGCCGGTTATTGGTACTTTTATAAGAATGGTATTTGTTATTTTGGTTACAATGCTTCTCTTTACGTTTAAAGTAGAAAGTCCTTATTTCATATTTGTGACTATGTCTTCTGGATTAATTATCTATGGATTGTTTATAAGCTTAAGCCTTCAATTTGGTCCGTGGAAAAATTATTATAAACTTAATTAATTTTCAATTTTCAAGGAATGAATACACCTTTACCATCTGATTGATTGTCAAAAAGCTGATACGCTTCTACAGCCTGATCCAAAGACCATTGGTGCGTAAATAATTTATCGACATCAAGATCTTTTTCTGCAACAAAATCAGCACATTCAGCTTGTCCGTATTTGGAAAAAGTCCAGCTACCTATTAATGTGACCTGTCTTCTTAATAGATCATTACTGACATCTAATGTAACTTCTCCACCTTCTCCAACAAAGCAAGCCTTCCCCCAAGTTTTGACACATTTAACAGAGTTTGATCTAGCAGAAGGTGAAGAAGACGCGTCAATAGATGCATTAACACCAAGTCCCTTAGTGTGATCTTTTATTTCGGTTAATAAATCTTTACTTTCTG
>CABXSI010000052.1 GCA_902514865.1 uncultured SAR116 cluster alpha proteobacterium | reverse complement strand
TAATGAAAAAATTCAAATTAAAAAAAGGATTAGACTTACCGATATTGGGAATTCCGAAGCAAGTTATCAATGATATTGAACATCCTAGATCAGTTGCTGTATTAGGACCTGAATACAATGGCCTTAAACCTAAAATGCTTATCAATGTTGGTGACAGTGTTATTAGAGGTACTCCACTTTTTTGCCACAAAGATCATCAAGAAATTTTGTACGTCTCTCCCTGCAAAGGAAAAGTTTCAGAAATTAATAGAGGTGAAAAAAGAGTTCTTTTAAGCGTTGTAATAGAAGTTGAAGATTTTGCTCATAAGGGAATAGCAATAACAAAATTACATTCAAAGATTAAAAATAAGACTGAATTTATTAAAAATTGCTTGTTTGATAGTGGTTTATGGACTTCATTCCTAACAAGGCCTTATTCAAAGGTTCCAGCGAGTGATGCAAAACCTTCTTCAATTTTTGTTACAGCTATGGACACTGAGCCATTATGCCCAGACGCAGAATTAATCATTAATAATGATTTAAAAGCTTTTAATGAAGGCGTCAAAAAGATTTCTTCCCTTACAGATGGTGAGGTTTTCATTTGTAAAAAAGAGAATAGCAGTATTAAATTTAGTGAATTTGAAACATACGAATTTGCAGGTCCGCATCCCGCTGGTTTGCCAGGAACGCACATGCACTTTCTTGATCCTCCAAACTCTGACAAAACTGTATGGTCAATTGGCTATCAGGATGTTATAGCCATAGGTAAACTATTTTCAACAGGCTTTATTAATATTGATCGCATTGTATCAATTGCAGGGCCTCTTGCCAACAACCCAAGATTAGTTAAAACAGTTTTAGGCGCATCTTTAGATGATATACTTGAAGGTGAATACCCAAAAACTGAAAATTGCAGAGTAATTTCAGGTTCAGTCTTGTCTGGGTTTCATGCTGTTGATGATTTGGCTTTTTTAGGAAAATATTCTCGTCAAATAACAATCATAAAAGAAGATAAAGAAAAACATTTTTTTGGTTGGATTAAACCACAACCTAGCAAATTTTCTGTAATGCCAGTTTTACTATCAGCGTTTAGTTTTTTTAAGTTATTTAATTTAACATCAAATCTAAATGGTGGTAGAAGGGCAATGGTCCCTACAGGTGTTTTTGAAACTTTAATGCCACAAGACCTTTTACCTACCCAATTATTAAGATCATTGTTGGTTATGGATACTGACGTTGCTCAGTCTTTAGGTGCTTTAGAATTAGACGAAGAAGACGTAGCTTTATGCACTTTTGCTTGTCCTGCTAAATATGAATATGGTGTAGCTTTAAGAGAAAGTCTTCAAAAAATTGAGAAAGAAGGTTAATTAATGTCATTACGTAGTTATTTCAATTCTATCGAACCTCATTTTGGAAGAGGTGGAAAATATGAAAAATATTATCCGATCTTTGAAATGGTTGAGACAATATTTTTTACAAGTAATACTGTAACAAAAGTTGCTCCTCACGCTAGAAGTTTTGTTGATATGAAAAGAGTAATGACTTACGTCGTTATATCTACAATACCCTGCATATTATGGGCTCTATATAATACCGGTTTTCAAACTAACACAGCTTTAGCTTCTGTCGGTTCAAGTGGTGAAATAGGTTGGAGAATTGCTCTTTTAAAATTAACAGGACTTGGACTCGATCCACAAAGCCTTTTATCTAACATTTCTCATGGTTTATTATATTTTCTTCCAATTTATCTAACAACTTTGATTGCAGGTGGTATATGTGAAGTCACGTTTGCTACAATAAGAGGACATGAGGTTAACGAAGGTTTTTTAGTTTCTTCTATGCTATTTGCGCTAACTTTACCCGCATCTACTCCATTATGGCAAGTTGCTCTCGGCATAGCCTTTGGAGTAGTTGTTGGAAAAGAGGTATTTGGAGGGACTGGTAAAAACTTCCTTAATCCTGCCCTTACAGGTCGTGCCTTTTTATATTTTGCTTATCCAGCTTACATGTCAGGTGATTCAATTTGGACACCAGTTGACGGTTACTCTGCTGCCACTTCTTTAGGTATCTCCGCTTCAGAAGGCTATGAAAGTCTTAGTAATTATGGAATAACTTGGCTAGACGCATTCTTAGGTAACATTCAAGGATCATTAGGCGAAACTTCAACGCTGGCCATAGGTATGGGGTTAGTTTTTCTTTTGATGACAAAGATAGCTAACTATAGAATGATAGTTGGTTGTTTATTAGGTATGATAGTCTTTTCTTCTTTTCTAAATTGGGTTGGTTCTGATACCAACCCTATGTTTAGCATGCCGTGGTATTGGCATTTAGTAATTGGTAGTTACGCTTTTGGTTTAGTATTTATGGTCACAGAGCCAGTTTCAGCTAGTCACACTAATATGGGTCGTTATATATATGGAGCTTTGATTGGTTTCATGGTTGTGATGATAAGAGTTTTAAACCCAGCATTTCCAGAGGGAATGATGTTAGCGATTTTATTTGGAAATATTTTTGCTCCATTGATAGATCATTTTGTAGTAATGGCTAATATCAAAAGAAGGGCTAAATTAAGTGTCTGAATCAAACAATATATTTACAAAATTTAAAAATATGCCTGTCGATGGTATTGTCAAAACAGTTATAGTTGCAACTGCTTTATGCTTTGTTTGTTCTATGGTTGTTTCTTTTGCTGCTGTAAACCTTAAGTCTATACAGGAAGTTAATAAAGCAATTGATAAGCAAAAAAATATTTTGCAAGTAGCGGGTGTTTATCATGAGGGTATTGATGTAAATAAAACATTTTCTTCATTCCAACCACTGGTAGTTGATCTTAACAGTGGTAAGTTTACTGATAAATTTGACCCATCCATTTTTGATGATAAAAAAGCAGCTCAGGATCCATTGCTAAGTGTATCCCTTGAAAATGATCCTGCATCTATAGGAAGAAGAACTAATTATGCTACTATTTATCTCTTAAAAAAAGATGATGGATCTCTGGATAAAGTTATTCTACCTATCCATGGATATGGTTTATGGTCTACATTATACGGCTTTATTGCATTAGAAGATAATCTTAATGATATTTTTGGTCTTCAATTTTACCAACATGCTGAAACACCTGGTTTGGGTGCTGAAGTTGATAATCCTAAATGGAAAGCTCAGTGGAAAGGTAAAAAGCTAAATAATGAAAATGGCGAATTAATGATACAAGTTGCTAAAACTCAAAAATATAAAGATCATCATATTGATGCATTAGCAGGGGCCACACTTACTTCTAATGGCGTAGATAATCTAGTAAAGTTTTGGATGGGTAAAGATGGCTTTCAAAAGTTTCTTAATAATTTAAAAAATGGAGCGGCTTAATGTCACAGACTAGAAAACAATTACTAGTCGATCCTCTAGTTGATAATAATCCTATTACCCTTCAGGTCTTGGGTATTTGCTCAGCTTTAGCAGTAACATCTTCTTTGAATGTAGCTTTTGTCATGTCTTTAGCTGTCATTGCTGTTACTGGATTTTCCTCCTTATTTATATCCTTTCTTAGAAATTATATTCCAAACTCAATAAGAATAATTGTCCAGATGGTTATAATAGCTTCTCTTGTTATCCTTGTTGATCAAATAATAAAAGCTTATGCTTATGAAATATCGAAAACCTTATCTGTGTTTGTTGGATTAATAATAACAAACTGTATTGTTATGGGAAGAGCAGAAGCTTTTGCTATGAAAAACACTCCTTTCAATTCTTTTGTAGATGGAGTTGGAAATGGATTAGGTTACAGCTTGTTATTAATGTGCGTAGGGGTAGTACGAGAACTTTTTGGTTCAGGTACATTATTTGGAATAACCATTTTAGACCCGGTAAACAATGGTGGATGGTATGTTCCCAATGGTTTATTATTATTGCCGCCATCTGCGTTTTTTATAATTGGTTTTTTAATTTGGGGTGTGCGTTCCTGGAAGAAATCACAAGTCGAAGCTCGTGAGTATAAAATACAATCATTAGAGGTCCATTAATGGAAGCCTTAATTTCATTAGCTGTAAAAGCAATATTTGTTGAAAATCTTGCACTTTCTTTTTTTCTTGGTATGTGTACATTTATTGCTGTATCTAAAAAAATTTCTACAGCTATTGGTTTAGGCATTTCAGTAATGATAGTACAATCAATAACTGTTCCGGCTAATAATATTATATTGTCATATTTGCTTAAGCCTGGGGCTTTAGCGTGGGCAGGTTTTCCTGATGTTGATTTGACATTTTTAGGATTGATATCTTATATTGGTGTTATTGCAGCATTAGTTCAAATTTTAGAGATGATTTTAGACAAATATTTTCCACCTTTGTATAACGCTTTAGGTATTTTTTTACCATTGATAACGGTTAATTGCGCAATTTTAGGTGGTTCATTATTTATGGTTGAAAGAGATTATAATTTTTCTGAAGCTACAACCTATGGAATAGCATCTGGTTTTGGTTGGGCTTTAGCTATAGCTACAATGGCGGGCGTAAGAGAAAAGCTAAAATATAGTGATATTCCCGATGGTCTACAAGGTTTGGGTATCACATTCATTACTGCCGGATTAATGGCTATGGCCTTTATGTGTTTTTCTGGTGTTAAACTTTAAGGATTTAGATAAATGGACACTTTTATTCTCGGTATAACTCTTTTTACAATGATTGTACTCACTTTAGTTTCAATAATAGTACTAGCCCGAAGTAAATTAGTTTCTTCTGGTGATGTTAATATTACTATTAATGGTGAAAAGACAGTAACAGTTCCTGCAGGGGGTAAATTATTACAAACATTGGCTTCTGAAAAACTTTTTGTACCTTCAGCATGTGGTGGTGGCGGTACATGTGCTCAATGCAGAGTTAAAGTTCATGCTGGTGGCGGATCAATTCTTCCAACTGAACTAGGGCACATTAATAAAAGAGAAGCGTCATGTGGTGACAGATTATCTTGTCAAGTTGCCGTCAAACAAGATATGCAAATTGAAGTTCCAGAAGAAGTTTTTGGTGTGAAAAAATGGAGATGTAAAGTTCGTAGTAATGATAACGTGGCTACATTTATAAAAGAATTAATATTAGAGTTACCAGAAGGTGAAGATGTAAATTTTCGTGCAGGGGGTTATATACAAATAGAGGCCCCAAAATATTCTTTGTCCTACAAAGATTTTGACGTTGATAAAGAATATCATGAAGATTGGGACAGATTTAAAATATGGGATTTCAATGCTGAAAGTAATGAACCTATTGAAAGAGCTTATTCAATGGCTAATTGTCCTGCCGAAAAAGGTATTGTAATGTTAAATGTAAGAATAGCGTCACCTCCACCGGGTTCCTCAGGTATTCCCGCAGGTAAAATGTCATCATACATTTTTAATTTAAAAGCAGGTGATGAAGTTGTAATATCCGGTCCTTTTGGTGAGTTTTATGCTAGAGAAACTGATAAAGAGATGGTTTTTATTGGGGGTGGGGCAGGTATGGCTCCAATGAGAAGTCATCTTTTTGATCAATTTAATAGAATTAAGACAAATCGCAAAGTAACTTTTTGGTACGGTGCCAGATCAAAGAAAGAGATGTTTTACGTAGAAGATTTTGACAAATTAGATAAAGATAATCCTAACTTTAGCTGGCATGTTGCTCTTTCAGACGCAATGCCTGAAGATAAATGGAAAGGTCATACTGGATTTATACACAATGTGTTGTACGAACAATATTTAAAAGATCATCCAGCCCCTGAGGACTGTGAGTTTTATATGTGCGGTCCTCCAATGATGAACCAATCGGTAATTAATATGCTTCTTGATTTAGGTGTTGATAGAGAAGATATTATGCTTGACGATTTTGGTGGATAATCATTAATCTAACTAATTATTAATTATTTAAATTAGATAATAGCTGTTTTATTAAATATTTTGATATTAAAATGTTAGAGTTATAATTTGGAAATATTATTGTTTATTTTTC
>CABXSI010000051.1 GCA_902514865.1 uncultured SAR116 cluster alpha proteobacterium | reverse complement strand
TCTGGTGTTTTATTAGAGGCTTTTGATAACTTTGTTATTTTAGGTATAGGCTTAAATATTTTAAAAACGCCCAAAAATGAAATGAAATGGAAAACAACTAAACTTAATGATTATATTAAAAATAAAATGTCTTTAGAGCAAATTTCATACAAAATTTTAAATAAAATTTTTAATAATTATTATACTTGGCAAGATGAGGGGTTTTCTCATTTCAAAAATAAAATTAATGGACATATTAGGAATAGAGAAAAAACAATTATCTTAACTTTCAATTCATTTAAAAAGCCAATAAAGGGTGTTTTCTTGGGCTTAGGAGATGATGGTTGTTTGCAAGTGCAAGTTGGAAATAGTACTTTGGATTATTATTCTGTTGAGTCAATTAGTTTTCCGGTTGATGATTTATTATGATTCTAGCTATTGATTGTGGAAACACAAATACTGTTTTTGCTTTGTACTCTTATAATAAAGATATACGACAAGAAAGTTGTTGGAGAATTAATAATGACTCCAAAAGAACTGACGACATTTACTACCCTTGGTTATTACAAATGTTAAAATTATCAAATTTTCGATTGAAAGATATTACAGGGGTATGCATTGCATCAGTAGTTCCTGAAACACTTTTAAACATAAAATCTTTAATAAAAAAATATTTCAATGTTAAGTCATTTGTTGTTGGAGAGAAAAACTTTGACATTGGAATAAAAGTTAATATTGACAATCCAAATGAAGCCGGTGCTGATCGTCTAGTAAATTCTTTTGCAGCAGCAAAACTAAATTTATCTCCAGCAATTATAATTGATTTAGGTACAGCTACAACGTTTGATTTAGTTGGTAAAGATGGAAGTTATAACGGAGGTGTTATTGCCCCTGGTGTGAATTTGTCCTTGGAAGCACTATATCTAGCTGCAGCAAGGCTTCCTAGAATTTCTATAAAATCACTAACTAATATTAGAGAAATCATAGGTAAAAATACTATAAATGCTATGGAGTCAGGAATATTCTGGGGTTATGTTTCGATGATTGATGGCTTAATACATAAAATTAAATCAATTGATCAATTTTCGGATTATAAAGTTATAGCAACAGGTGGATTGAGCCATTTATTTAAAGATTCTATAGACACAATTGATCTTATTATTGACGATTTGACTTTAATTGGATTGGTAAATTTATTTCTAAAAAACAATCATATTTGAGTAATAAGAAAGTAATCAAATGCATTGGAAAAAATCTGATTTATTGTTTCTACCTGTTGGGGGATCTGAAGAAATAGGTATGAATGCAAATCTATACCATTATGAAGATAAATGGATTTTAATAGATTTAGGCATTTCATTTCCTGATGAAACTGATTTAGGCATAGATGTTTTATTACCAGATTTTGAATTTATTAAATCTTTAGGAGATGATTTTTTAGGTATATTTTTAACTCATGGTCATGAAGATCATATCGGAGCAATACCTTATTTTGCAGATGATATTAATTGTCCTATTTGGGGTACATCATTTACTATGGCCTTATTAAAAAGAAAGCTGAAAGAAAATAATAAGGAAAAAAAATTAAAATTAAATATCCTAACTATTAACGAACAATTAAAAATTGGCCCTTTTCAAATTAAGGCTATTCAAACCTCACACTCAATACCTGATCCAGTTTCAATATTAATTTCCACAAAAGAAGGCAATATCTTTCATTCAGGAGATTGGAAGTTAGAAAAATCATTTAACCTTAATGAAAAAACTAATATTGAAAACTTTCGTTCCATAGGTGCAAGTGGAATATTAGCAATGGTTTGTGATTCAACGAACGCATTAGTTAATGGAAAAACTCCATCTGAAAATATTGCATATGACGGGTTATTCGATACGATTAAAGATAGAAAAGGTACAGTCCTTGTTACTTGTTTTTCGTCAAATATAAGTAGAATTAAATCAATATTAGATATTGCACTGAAAACTGATAGAACAGTGCTGGTAGTAGGTAGAGCAATGTTGAGAGCCATTGATGCTGCAAAAGAGGTTGGATTTTTAAAAGATATTCCAGATTTATTGTCTTTAAAGGATTTAAGCCTAATTCCAAGGTCAAATGTTCTTATAATTTCTACAGGTTCACAAGGAGAACCGAATTCGGCATTATCTAGAATTTCTAAGGATATTGATAAATTTATAAAACTTATTAAAGGTGATACACTAATATTTTCTAGTAGAAAAATTCCAGGAAATGAAAATGCAATCTCAAAAGTTCAAAATAGATTTCTAGAAAGGGGAATAGAAATAATTACAGATGATGATAAAAATGTTCATGTATCAGGACACCCATCAAGAGATGAGCTAATAGAGATGTACTCATATATTAAACCTAAAATTTCTATCCCTGTTCATGGAACTAGAGAACATATTGAAGCACACGCAAATTTAGCGAGTAATTGTCAAGTGCCAAATGTTATAAAACCTAAAAATGGAGAAATTATTAAATTAAATACAAACATACCAAATGCAATATCTAAAATTGACTTTACTACACATGTATTTGACGCAGGCGAAGTAATACCTATTAATAATGAAAGGTTCACAACCAGAAGACATTCTTTGTGGAATGGATTTGTTACTATTTCTATTGTTATTAATGAAGATGGATATCTTGTTATTACTCCCCAAATATCTCAAACGGGTGTTTCTGATAGTAGAAATGTCGAGAATGTTTTAATCGATTTATCTCTTAAAATAGAGGATTTTGTAGAAAATCTATCTTCTGTTAAAGAAATGTTAGATGAAGAACTTATCAATCAAATTTCAAAATTAGTTAGGCGCGAATTCAAGTTAACTTTTTCTAAAAGACCGATAGTCAAAGTCCATGTTAATAGAGTTTAGAGATTGTTAAATGAGTACAGTATCATTTATTCTAGTTCATTTAATGATATGGCTAATTGTTTTTTTTATGTCTCTTCCTTTTGGGGTAAAAGTTCCTGATAAACCTAAACAAGGAAATGCCAACTCAGCACCAATAAAAACCAACCTTAAACTTAAATTTTTTCTATCCTTCATAATTGCATTCATTCCTTCAGTTATTACTTATTGGATTGTAAGTGAAGGTTTATTAAAATATTTTCTAACAAACTTATAACTAAACACAATTTATCTTATTTATTTATTTTCAAATTGAAGTTTCCACTTTTCTAGGTTAAGTCTATGGTTATAAGTTGTTAAATTCATTGGTATTAATTGTATGTTAAAAAAAATCTTTTTGGCCTCAGATCATGGTGGGTATAGATTGAAGGAATTAGTCAAAGATTTCTTAAACAAAAAAAAACAACCAATAGAAGATTTAGGATGTTTTTCCCTTGATGCAGTTGATTACCCAGATTATGCAAAACTTTTGTCAGATAAACTAAAAAATGATCACAATTCACAAGGAATATTATTTTGTGGCACTGGTATAGGTATTTCTATGGCTGCAAATAGATACTCGCATATTAGAGCAGCACTATGTACTACTACCGAAATGGCATCTAAAAGTAGAAAGCATAATAATGCTAATGTACTCGCTTTAGGTGGCAGAATTATATCAGATGGTTTGGCTTTGGATATAGTTTATGAATTTTTAAATACAGATTTTGAGGCTGGAAGGCATAGCTTGAGAGTTAATAAAATTTAATAATTATATAATTAAGATTAAGGAATAATAAATGTTTTATAAACACGGTTTTTTTAATGATGATATAAATAGCTACGATCCAACTTTATCTGAATTTATAGATCAAGAACTTGTTAGGCAGCAAAATCAAATTGAATTGATAGCTTCTGAAAATATTGTTTCCAAATCAGTCTTACAAGCACAAGGGTCAGTTCTAACTAATAAATATGCTGAGGGTTTACCAGGTAAAAGATATTATGGTGGGTGCGAATTTGTTGATGAAGTAGAAAAACTTGCAATCGATAGGGCGAAAAAACTTTTTAGCGCTAATTTTGCAAATGTTCAACCTCACTCTGGTGCTCAAGCCAATCAGGCTGTTTTTCTTAGTATATTAAAACCAGGTGACACTATACTTGGTATGAGTTTAGATGCAGGTGGGCATCTAACACACGGAGCAAAGCCAAATATTTCAGGTAAGTGGTTTAATGCAATTCAATATGGAGTTAGAAAAGAAGATGCTCTAATAAATTTTGAAGAAATAGAAAAATTATCAATAGAATATAAGCCAAAATTAATTATAGCTGGTGGATCAGCATATTCTAGAATAATTGATTTTAAAAAATTCAGAGAAATTGCTAATAAAATTGATGCTTTTTTATTGGTAGACATGGCGCATTTTTCAGGTTTGGTAGCGGGTGGAGTTCATCCTAATCCTATATATTTTGCAGATGTTGTTACTACAACAACTCATAAAACTCTTCGATCTGGAAGAGGAGGGATGATTTTAACTAATCATGAAGAACTTTTTAAAAAAATCAATTCTGCTGTCTTTCCTGGACTTCAAGGTGGTCCATTGATGCATGTAATTGCAGGTAAAGCTGCAGGTTTTGGAGAAGCTCTTACAGATGAATTTAAAACTTATACTAAAAATATTGTTTTGAATGCTCAATGTCTTGCAAATACCTTAATTAAAAGAGGTTATAATATAGTTTCAGGAGGAACTGATAATCATATAGTATTACTAAGTTTGAAAGACAAAAATATAACTGGCTCAAATGCTGAAATAGCTCTAGAGAATGCTGGTTTAACTTGTAATAAAAATGGTATTCCTTTTGATCCTTTACCACCAACTATTACATCAGGAATTAGATTTGGAACAGCTGCTGCTACAACCAGAGGATTTAAAGTGGAAGAATTTGAATTAGTAGGAAATTATATTGCTGATGTACTAGATAAATTTGTCAATAATAGTTCAAGTGAAAAGCAAGAACAAATAACTTATAATGAAGTAAAAGAATTATGTAAAAAATTTCCAATTTACTAATTTAGGGAGACTATTATGAGATGTCCTTTTTGTGGAAAAGATGATACGCAAGTAAAAGATTCTCGGGCAAGTGAAGATGGAGCTACAATTAGAAGGCGTAGGTTATGTACAAGTTGTGGCTCTAGGTTTACAACATTTGAAAGAATTCAATTAAGAGATTTAATTGTAATTAAAAGAAATGGAAAAAAAATTCAATTTGAAAGAGATAAAATATTAAAATCAATGCTTATGGCTCTTAGAAAGCGTCAAACAAACGATGAAGCTATTGATCGTGCAGTTAATGGAATTGTTAGGCAATTAGAGTCCAGTGGTGAAAATGAAATACAATCAAAGTTTATAGGTGAACTAGTAATGAACGCCCTAGCTGAAATTGATAATGTTGCTTATATCAGATATGCCTCTGTCTATAGAAATTTTAGAGAAGCAAGTGATTTTGGTAAATTTGTTGAAACAGAAATCAAAGATTAATTTATTAAGTTTATAAAATGTTATTTAGTCATAATAAATGGATGAATTATGCGGTCTTGCTTGCAAAAAGATCTAAAGGGATAACTGGTAAGAACCCTCCTGTCGGTTGTGTAATTGTCAAAAATAATATTTTGTTATCTTCAGGAAGAACTTCAAGTTCTGGAAGACCTCATGCCGAAGAAAATGCAATAAATAATCTAATAGAAAAAAATAATCTTTCTGGTTCAACCATGTATGTAACTTTAGAACCGTGTGCTCATAAGAATTCAAATGGAATGTCATGTGCTAAATTAATAGCTGCTTCTGGTATTTCTGAAATTTTCATCGGTTGTATCGATCCTGATCCAAGAACCGCAGGTAGAGGAATTACAATCCTAAAAAAGAATAATATTAAAGTTTTTCAAAATTATCTACATAATGATTGTTTAGAAATTTATAATGGCTTTTTTTCTAGAATATTAAATAAAAAACCTTTCATATCACTAAAAATTGCTTGTTCATTAGATGGAAAAATTGCATTAAATAATAATCAATCTAAATGGATTACTAATGATTTA
>CABXSI010000050.1 GCA_902514865.1 uncultured SAR116 cluster alpha proteobacterium | reverse complement strand
TATAAACAGGTACCAAGTGTCATTTTAGAATTTTGGATAGAAGTTAAAGGTTACTATCAGAAAAAGTTTCTTAATGAAAGTTTTAACTTTACAATTTATTTCGCCACAGATTGGCTTTTAGCTCTTGCTACTCTAGTAGCTAATAGTATTGGTCTTTTAAATACACCTAACCAAAAAAGTGACTATAATAAATGGCTTGAACTAAATGAACCAATAGAAGAAGCTAGATAATTTGCTTTAACCTTTTTTTATCAAAGAGAATAAAATTTTTAATATTATACCACTAATTTTTGTTTTTCTTTGGTCCTCAGCATTTATTACTAGCAAAATTATAGTTGACAATTCAAGTCCTTTTATGGCTCTTTCATTTAGGTTTGGTATTGTTGCGTTCTTTTTTTTCTTATTTTTTATTTTTTTTTCAAAAAATAAAAAAATTTCCTTAAAAGCCTTTAAAGACGCATCTATAAGTGGTTTATTATTCCATGGATTTTATTTAGGTGGTGTTTTTTATGCCCTTTCAAAAGGAATATCGGCTAGCCTAATAGCTCTAATAGTTTCTTTACAACCAATTTTAACGTCTATTCTTGCGAAAATTTTTTTGAATGAGACTTTATCTAAGTTTCAGTGGTTGGGCATTTGTTTTGGGCTTTTTGGAGCATTAATTATAATTACCTCTGACATAATAGAAGGCCTAACTATTTTTGCATTTTTTGCAGGGTTGATTGGTTTAATTGCATCATCTCTTGGCATAATATGGCAAAAGAAAATAGGATCTGATTTGCCACTTTCAGGAAATAATTTTTTACAAGCATCAAGTGCCTCAATCTTTCACCTTTTTCTTGCACTTTGTTTTGAAGATTACTTCATAAACTTTTCAAATAAGTTTATTTTAGCTATGTCATGGCAAATATTTGCAGTTTCACTGGGAGCTTTCTTGATACTAATGTGGTTGCTAAAACACAATAAAGCTAATCAAACATCTGCTTTATTTTTTTTAGTTCCTCCTGTTTCAGCCTTAATGGCATTTATAATACTAAACGAACAATTTTCTTATTATGATGTAATTGGTTTATCTCTTTCCTGTGTGGGTGTTTTTATAGTAACCAGGTACCAGGAAAAAATTTCATAATATAAATTATATTGTCTTTTTTTTATTAATTGTTATGTTTTAAATATCAGAGTCTTTTTATGTGAGAGCGTTTTTTTAAACCACCGAAGGAGCAACCACCCCGGAAACTCTCAGGTACCCGAAACGTAAAAAGTTGATAATCTGGAGAGCGATGATTTTTTCATCCACCGAAGGGGTAAGCCAATTTTTTGGTCAATCTTTCAGGTTCCGTGACAGATGGGGTAAATTGTATTTTACAATAAGTTTGTTACGGAGTTTCTTATGAAAAATATAGCAATTATTGGTGCAGGAATAACTGGAATAACCACTGCCTATCAACTTTTAGAAAGAGGATATACAGTCTCAGTTTTTGATAAAAATCGCTATGCAGCTATGGAAACTAGTTTTGCTAATGGAGGTCAATTATCTGCATGCAATGCTGAAGTGTGGAATAGTTGGTCAACAATAGGTAAGGGTATCAAATGGATGCTCAAAAAAGACGCACCTCTGTTGTTCAGTCCTAAATTAAATTTTCATAAAATTGGTTGGTTACTAAGTTTTATATCTAATATTCCTAATCATAAAAAAAATACAATATTAACCGCAAAAATGGCAATAGAAAGTAGAGATGAATTTAAAAGAATTCTACAAATCGAAAAAATTAATCTAGATCTTGAAGAAAAGGGTATTATGCATCTGTGCGATAAACATGATTCTTTGAAAGAGGGAAGAAAAGTAAATAAATGGCTTGCTGAAGCTGGATTAAATCGTAAGGAAATTTCATTGGACGAAATGTTGTCCATTGAACCAACTTTAAATCTGAAAAACTTTGTTGGTGGATTTTATACAAAAAGTGATATGTCTGGGGATATTCATAAATTTACTAAGTTACTTGCAGATGCCTGTGAAAAAAAAGGTGTAAAGTTTTATTATGAAACAGAAATAACTAGCGTTAATCACAACAAACAACAACCTATAATAACTTTCAAAAAATCAAATCAATTACAAAAACATAATTATGATGGTATTGTTATCTGCGCAGGGGTCAATAGCAAATTTATAGCTAACGGATTAGGTGATAATGTCAACATATATCCAGTTAAAGGATATTCAATTACTTTATTACTTAATGATAAAGAAAGCGTTAATAATGCTCCTTATGTTTCGTTACTTGATGACAAAGCCAAAATAGTTTCAAGCAGATTAGGTAAAGACAGATTTAGAATTGCTGGTACTGCTGAGTTTAATGGTTATAATAAGGATATTAGAGCAGACAGGATTAACCCCTTAATTAAATGGTGTAATGAACTTTTTCCAAAAGTATCTACGGAACATGCAATTCCATGGGCAGGATTGAGACCAATGACACCTACTATGGTTCCAAAAGTTGGAAGTGGTAAGTTACCAGGTGTGTTTTATAATACTGGTCATGGACATCTTGGGTGGACCTTAAGTGCATTCACTTCTCAACAAATTTCTGATCATATTATGAGAAAAGATAACTTTATAAATAAAGATTAAATGTCTAAGTTACTTACCTTTAATGCATTGTCTTGAATAAATGCTCTTCTATGTTCAACGGTTTCGCCCATTAAAGTAGAGAAGGTCTCTTCTGCATCACCTTCATTTTCAACCTTTACTTGAAGTAGAAATCTTGCATTAGGATCAAGTGTTGTTTCCCAAAGTTGAACAGGATTCATTTCACCTAATCCTTTATATCTGTTAACTTGAGATCCCTTTTTACCTAAATCAGTTACTCTTTGTGCCAAATCAAGAGGTCCATTTAACTCACAGCTTTCTGTATTTGAATTAAAAATACATTTACTTAAAAAATGATTACTTAAGAACTCTTTCATATTGTCTAAAGCTTTTATCTCTTCAGAGTTCAAATCTTCTTCGTTTATTATTAAGGTATCTTTTACACCTCTATTTACTCTAGATATTTCTATGCATTTTTTATTATCATTTTCGCTATTAATGTTGTATGTGGCAGTCCAATCATTAGAAAAGTTGCTAGGCAATATATTTAATCTTTCAGTAATCTTTAAAAGATTATTGTCATTTTCAAATAATTTAAAATTTAAAAGACCTAAGATAGCTAATTGAGAAATAATTTCTGGAAAACCTAATTTTTTAGATACATTATCAATAATTCTCTTCGCAAAAATTGATTTTTCTACAGACGCCCTTAAGTCTTCGCCATAAATAGTTTCTCTATCTCCTATTGACAAAGAAATATCTTTAATTCCTGATTTGATTAAATAATCATCTAAAGCAAGTTGATCTTTCAGGTAAACTTCAGATTGACCATGTTTTGCTCTAAATAATGGTGGTTGTGCAATATATAAATAGCCTGCATCAACAAGAGGACGCATATGTCTGAAGAAAAAAGTTAACAATAATGTTCTTATATGACTTCCATCGACATCTGCATCTGTCATTATAATTATTTTATGATATCTTGCTTTTTCTATGTCAATTTCCGAATTCCCTACACCTGCACCAATAGCTGTAATTAATGTACCAATTTCTGCAGATGACAACATTTTATCAACTCTAGCTCGTTCAACATTTAGAATTTTACCCCTTAATGGAAGAATAGCTTGATTAGACCTGTCTCTTCCTTGTTTAGCTGATCCACCTGCAGAGTCACCCTCAACCAAAAAAATTTCGGATTTTGATGGATCCTTTTCCTGACAATCTGCTAATTTACCTGGAAGACTTGCAATGTCCATAACACCTTTTCTTCTTGTTAATTCACGAGCTCTTTTAGCTGCTTCACGCGCACTTGCGGCCTCGTATGCCTTTGCTACTATTTTTTTAGCTTCTGTTGGATGTTCATCAAACCATTGGTTTAAAGATTCTGAAACTAATTGCTCTACTACTGGACGGACTTCACTTGATACTAATTTATCCTTTGTTTGACTTGAAAACTTTGGGTCTGGAATTTTTAGGGATAGTACAGTAGTTAATCCTTCTCTACAATCTTCGCCAGATAATTGAAGCTTTTCTTTTTTTGCTATACCAGAATTAATAGAATAGGAGTTAATTACTCTAGTAAGAGCCGCTCTAAACCCAGCTAAATGAGTGCCGCCATCTCTTTGTGGAATATTATTTGTAAAACAAAGAGTGGTTTCATGGTATCCGTCTGTCCATTCCATAGAAATATCTACTGTAATACCTTCTTTTTCATGAGTGGTGGCTATGACTTCATGAATAGCATTTCTAGATCTATTTAGATACTCTATATATGCCTTCAATCCTCCTTCATAAAAAAATGAAACTTTTTTTTCGTCTGTTTCTCTTTGATCAATTAAATCTATATGGACTCCACTATTTAAAAATGCCAACTCTCTAATTCGATGCTCTAGAGTTTGATAATCAAAATTACATCTAGTAAAAGTCTTTTTGCTTGGTTTAAAATTGATTTCTGTACCCGTTTTTTGATTTTCTTCACCAACAATCTTTAGACGATCCGTAGCAACGCCATTTTTGAAATTAATCTCATAGATTTTTTCATTTCTGTAGATGGTTAAAACCAATGTTTCCGATAAAGCATTTACAACTGAAATACCAACTCCATGTAATCCACCCGATACTTTATAAGAATTGTTATCAAATTTTCCACCTGCATGTAATTGTGTCATAATGACCTCTGCTGCTGAAACACCTTCTTCAGGGTGAATATCTACTGGAATACCTCTTCCATTGTCACTTATGGTAACAGAACCATCATTCAATAATTTTACTTGAATAAGGTCACAATGACCCGCTAATGACTCATCTATCGAGTTATCTAAAACCTCATAAACCATGTGGTGTAAACCTGAACCATCGTCAGTATCACCAATGTACATGCCGGGTCTCTTTCTAACAGCATCTAACCCTTTGAGAACCTTAATAGAATCTGCGTCATAATCTGTATTATTTATTTCTATATTTTTATCAGACATCTAAGTTTCTCCATATTGAAAATCATATTTACCTTTGACTCATTATTTCAGGAAGATTTATTCTATCAATTGAAGTTGGGTAATCTGCAAAAGCTTCTCTGCTTGTGCTAGTAAACCATGACTGACCTTCATGCCTAGATATCTCTAAAAATAACGCAAATCTATGTTTTTTATCTAAATGCTCTACAATATCGTCTAACAACAAAATAGGCGCCATATTAAAATTTTTATTTAGCATTCGCGCGTGCGATAAAATAATTGAAATTAATAAAAGTTTTTGTTCACCAGTTGAAGCGTAATTAACATTCTTATTATTTTTTCTATTAAGTATTTCAATTATTGTCTTATGAGGTCCAAAAATATTTTCTTCTTCAGAAAAACGCGATTTTTTTAAATTGTCTTTAATATGGCCTTCTACTTCTGCAGCTGGTTTTTTAGTGAGAAGCTCTTCAATTTTTCCTGTCAATTTTATGTCTGCAGGAGGAAAATTGTCTATTAAATAATTATCATTTAACTCTTTATTATATAAATCGTTTAATGCCTCTACCATTTCTAATCTACTAGCTACGATAGCAACTGAAAGTTCAGAGATTTGACTTTCTATAGCATCTAACCATGTTTCATCACTTTTTGTTTGCATCAAAATTTTACTTCTCTGTCTTAAAAGTTTTTCGTATTTGTATACCCTATTTAAATGCAAACTATCTAACGAAGAAGTAAGCCTATCTATGAAACGTCTTCTTTCACTCATACCAGTCTGGAATAAAATACACATTTGAGGAGTAATCCATGAGATTTTTAAAATTTTTCCTAGTGAGCTTAAGGAACATTTATCAGTATTAATTTTAGCTAGTCGTGAATTTTTGATCGTATCTTGTTTCAGTCCAGTACCTATGTTAAATTTTCCATTGGGGGATATAAAGTCTGCATTTATTCCCCAAGTATTGAAACTACCTTGAAGCAAAAT
>CABXSI010000049.1 GCA_902514865.1 uncultured SAR116 cluster alpha proteobacterium | reverse complement strand
AAGATAACTTCAAGTTTTTTAAGAAGGGACGCTTCATTTTTTTTTCTACTTTTTTTATCTAAGAACCTTTTATCTTTTAACCAATCTTCTTTTTTGAGCATTTTTGCCAATGCTGCAAACTGATGTTCCTCATTTATCCCAAGAGAAATTACACCCTTTTTACACTCAAAACTTCCTGCTGCAGGACTTTTACTGTTTGCAGCATTACCTCTTTGCTTTGGTTCATTCCCTGTGTAAAGATAATCAACAACACTAGAACTCATTAGAGTATATGCAGTTTCCAACATAGAAACATCGATAAAACTTCCTTGACCAGTTTGTGTTCTTTTAAATAAAGCACTTGAAATTGCAAAACTAGCTGCTAAAGCCACTCCATAATCTATAATTGGCGCACCAGTTCTAATAGGTCCTTGACCTTCAAATCCAGTTAAATTCATTATACCGCTAATTGCTTGAATATTCACATCATAAGCAGCGGCATTTTCTTTATCACCTTTCCTACCATAACCCGTAAGAGCACAATGAATTAACTTATCATTGACTTTACTAATATAATCAGAATTTATTCCAAGTTTATTAAGAGTAGTTGGCTTATGATTTTCTACTAAAATATCTGCTTTTTTCAAAAGTTTTTCAAATATTGCAAAACCTTTTGGAGAAGAAATATCAAGCGCTATAGATCTTTTGCCAGCAGCTTGTGTTAAGAAAGATGTACTCATGCCAACTAAGTTTCCTGGCTCAGAAGTTCCTCCTCTATATCTCATTGCGTCTCCCTTTTTAACAGATTCAATTTTTATGACATCTGCGCCCAAAAGACCCAAATAATACGAACAGGCTGGTCCGGCTAAAACATGCGTAAAATCAATAACTTTTATACCTTTTAGAGGGTTAAACATAATAGCTCCTAATTTAGGTTAAGTGATCAGATTAGAATTTTTTGTAATATAATATTAATGATTAAAAATTTTCATAAATAAATTTCTGATAATATTAGTTTAACTCTATTTCTCTAATTTACACCAAATTTAAAAAGGTTGGTCTCCTTTTATTGTGACCCGTCTACCTTTTCTTTCCATAGGATGGTAATCCCATAGAGCCTTGTGTAAAGTGCATCTATTATCCCAAAAAGCCATGTCA
This sequence comes from uncultured SAR116 cluster alpha proteobacterium, assembly GCA_902514865.1. Lineage (GTDB taxonomy): Bacteria > Pseudomonadota > Alphaproteobacteria > Puniceispirillales > Marisalimonadaceae > Marisalimonas. The sequence goes on along the minus strand of CABXSI010000049.1, from coordinate 5,064 downwards.
TTCCGATTCCATCTATATCGAATTTGAAATTCTGTCTTTTCACAATGATTAAACAAATAATCCAAAATTAATTTACTTTCTTGCTTTGATAATCCTTCAATTCTTGTAGTAAAAAATTTATTTACATATAATGCTTTTTTCTTTGTTTCAGGATGAGTTCTAACAATTGGATGAATAGCCGATGGATATTTTTTGTTGGGATCTAATTCATCTTGTTTTTCATATCTATTTCTATAAAAATGTTCTGATTCGTGTAAAGCTCTCAAACCATTTAAGAAACTTTGCATTGGTTTACTCAAATTCTCATAAGCCATATACATATTTGCAAACATTGTATCACCTCCATACGCTGGAAGAATATGCAGTTGAAGCATTGTTCCTAATGGAGGTTCCAAATCGCATGAGACATCAGAATGAAAATTTTCTGCTCCATTAGAAATTTTACTATCTTTATGTGTATGAATTTCAAATATTTCAGGGAAACTTTTCATTTTTGGAGCTGCAGGATGAATATGTAGTTCTCCAAAGCTTTTACCAAGTTTTATATGGTTTTCTGGAGAAATTTCTGATTGTTGTTGAAAGAATAAAACTTGGTACTTATAGAATGCTTCTTTTATAAGATTTAATTCATAATCTGAAACATCTTTTGATAAGTCTACGCCTGTAATTACTCCACCAATATTAGGAGCATATGGCTTCACAGTTATTTCTTTATTTAAATTACAAATTTCATTCACAATAGACCTCTTATTTATTAAAATTTCATCTTCAAATACATAATAAAAGAAAAATTTATATTAAATCTTTTACCAATGATTTGCAAATTCCCTTGAATGCTGAAACTTACTAGTTGGAGTTGTCTCTCCTTTTGGAATTGGTGCAATTGGGTTTAATTTAAATTCATCTCTTCCTCTTACTAATTGACCTTCAAAATGAGGCCAAACTGATAAATCCACTTTAACATTAACAGGAGAAAATCTCATAGTAACCCCACACCTTCGTGTTTTGGAATTATTGGCATCTGAACCATGCAATAAACCGTCATTATGAAGAGAAATTTCACCAGCTTTAAGATTTAATGATACTATATGCTCTTGTTCAATCTGATCTATTGAAACTTCTTGATCCAATACAAGGTTACTAGCTTTATTAGTACGATGCTCAAAGATACCTTTTTTATGACTTCCCTTAACTACTTTCATTGCTCCATTTTGCTCATTCGTATCGTAAAGTGCCAACCACACGGTAACTGCGTTTGCTGGAGATAAAGGCCAATATTGTGCATCTTGATGCCACGGAACCACTGATCCATCTAGGGGTTCCTTAAGAAAAAATTGTCCTCCCCAAAGAAAAAAATTAGGACCTAATAAATCCTCTACATAATCAAGAATTACTGGCATACTACATAAATTATAAAACTTTTTGCTGGCTTTATGCCATTGTGCAGTTTTATTTAAATCTAATTCTTTATCTATACTTGTACTCAATGAAACAAAAAAATTGTCTAAGTCATGTTTAGCTTCTTCAGAAAATACTGGTAGGGCAGAGATATATCCATCATTTTTGTATTGTGATTTTTCTTCTTCTGATAACCTTCTGACTTTATTAAAAATTTTAAACATTTAATAATCCTAATTACTTAATTCAAAGAATATTATCTTCTATAAAATTTTTTAACTTTGATGACCATTCTAAACTATCAACCATTGGGCCATAGTGGCCAAACTTTGTCTTAAGTTCAATAAGAGAACATTTTATATTTAGTGATTTCAAATACTCAATAGTTTTATAACCCTTTTCCATATTTGTTACTTTATCTGTTTTTGCTAATATTTTTAAAATTGGTACTTTAATTTGAGATGCTTTTTTAAACGCAGAAGAATTATAATTTGCTGTTCGTAAAATTATTAATGAGTTTGGGTCAAAGTAATCTGCCCAACCCTTTGCTGATGTTTCTATTAAAATATTAATTTTCTTTTGTTCATCATATTGGGTGTTAAGATAATCCCCAAAGCCATAATGGTTCAAAACACCTATTCTATATTTAATTAGTGCATTTTTAATTTCTGTATGGTCTAGATCATAAAAATTACCATTATTCCAATTTTTACAATCACTGAAAGGCTTTTCAATTAATTCAATTTTTTCTTTAGTTACATCCCATCTATCTAAGGAACCGGCAATAGATACAACTTTGCATAAACTATCTGGAAACTCTGTAGCCCAAAGATAAACTAAATGTCCTCCAAAAGAATAACCTAATGCTGCATGTAATCTTTTTATTTTAAGACTTTCAATAAGGAGTTTTTGAGCTTTTATTATATCTAAATTTTTAATTTTTGGAAAAGTGGAACCATAAGGTTTATATGTTTTTTCATTTATTGACTTAGGGCCTGTAGAACCAAAAGAAGATCCCAACATATTTGAACAAATAACAAAATATTTGTCGGTATCTAGAGCTTTTCCTGCACCCATTAAGTTGTTGAACCATCCAATATCTTTATCCAAAGCATGGTGATGATTTGTATATCCATGACATATTAGGACTGCGTTATTTTTTTCTTGGTTTAACTTGCCCCAAGTTCGATAAGCTATAGTTAAGTTTTTAATAATACTTTTGTCAGATACAACAAAATTCTTATAGTTAAAATATTTAGACGCTGGCAATCTCATTTATTAATGCAATCAATTTGAACTAATTACCATTGTTCGACGAATTCCCTTGAATATTGAAATTTTTTAATGGGTGTTCCTTCACCTCTGGGAATTTCTGCGACAGGGTTGTAATTAAAATTATCTACACCTCTAGCATGCTGGGTTTCAAAATGTGGCCAGACAGATAAGTCCGCTTTAACATTTACTGGGGCAAATCTCATTGTAACACCGCAACGTCTTCTGTCAGAGTTATTAGCTTCTGAACCATGCAGTAAACCATCATCATGAAGTGATATTTCACCAGCATTTAAATTTAGTGATACAATATCTTCTTGTTTAATCTGTTCAATTGAAACTTCTTGATCCAAAACAAAATTACTTGCTTTATTAGTATGATGCTTAAACATGCCTTCATTATGACTGCCCTTAACAACTTTCATGGCAGCATTTTTTTCATCAGTGTCATAAAGAGCCAACCAAACAGTTACAGATTTTGCTGGTGTTAAAGGCCAATATTGAGAATCTTGATGCCACGGAACTACTGATCCATCATTCGGCTCTTTAAGAAAAAATTGTCCACCCCATTGAAAAAAATTAGGCCCTAATAAATCTTCAACATAATCAAGAATTACTGGAGTTCTGCATAAATTATAAAATTTTAAACTTGCCTTATGCCACATATTTGTTTGGTTAATATCTATGTCATTACTAAGACGTGAGCTAAGGCTAACAAATAATTCATTCAAGTCATCTTTTGCTTGGGTATCGAAAACTGGTAATCCCGTAATATAGCCATCTCTCTTGTATTGTAATTTTTCTTCGTCTGATAGCCTTCTAGCATTTTTAGAAATTTTAAACATCTACCCCCCTTTAAATTTTTATAAATTATAATACTTCAAATAATCCTGCAGCTCCTTGGCCTCCACCTATACACATTGTAACAACAACATATTTAATTTTTCTTCTTTTTCCTTCTAGTAAAGCATGACCTACTAATCTAGCACCGCTCATTCCATATGGGTGACCAATTGAAATCGAGCCACCGTTCACATTTAAATTTTCATTCGGTATACCTAATTTATCCCTGCAGTAAATCACTTGTACTGCAAAAGCTTCGTTTAACTCCCATAAACCTATATCTTCCATTTTTAAATTATGTTGCTTTAATAATTTTGGAACGGCATAAACTGGACCTATTCCCATTTCATCAGGCTCACAGCCTGCGACAGCAACACCATGACATATTCCTATTGGATTTAAATTTCTTTTTTCTGCCAACTTCATAGACATAAGAACAGATGCTGACGAGCCGTCAGATAACTGACTAGCATTTCCAGCAGTTATAAATGAGTCTTCACCCATTACAGGTTTTAAATTTTGCAAACCAAAAATATCAGTGCTTGGCCTGTTACATTCATCTTTAGATATTTCAACTTCTTTGTAATCTACTTTATCGTTTTCTAAATTTTTTAAAGCCTGAATTGTTGTAACAGGAATTATTTCATCATCAAAATAACCTTTATTTTGTGCCTCTGCAGTCCTTTGTTGGCTTTGCAATGCGTACACATCTTGTTGATCTCTTCTTACTTTGTACCTTTTTGAAACTACTTCTGCTGTTTCAATCATACTCATGTATATATTGGGTTTATTACTTATTAAAAATCGATCTTGCGATTTATATTTATTTGAAAACTCATTTTGTACTAACGAAATAGATTCAACTCCCCCTCCAATGACTATATCCATCTCGTTACATGCTATTTGTTTAGCCCCTATTGCAATTGCCATAAGACCAGAAGCACATTGACGATCAACACTCATTCCTGGTACATGAATTGGTAGTCCAGACGCTGCAGCAGATAATCTACCTATGTTGTATCCTTGCGTACCTTGCTGAACTGCTGCCCCCATGATTACATCTTCAACTTCTGAGGGTTCTATACCAGCCTTTGCAATTGAAGCATTTATTGCATAACTAGCTAAAGTTGGTGCATCTGTGTCATTAAATGAACCCCTATATGCTTTACCAATTGGGGTTCTAGCAGTAGATAAAATAACAGCTTGATCCATTATCAGTAACCTTTCTAAAATTATAATATTTAAAATCTACATGAAAATAATCTTATTAAAATAAGTATTTTGTTTTAAAATAAAGTCATCATTTACAAAAAAATGATGCATCACAGCATGTACCACATTTTAATTTACCTTTAACCGGAATTTTAAGAAATTTATTACACCAATCCGCTGCAACTTTTTTATATTCGTCAACTTCACTTATGTCATGCCTAAATTGAATAAATGTTTCTTTAGCAACCGTTATTCTAGATTTTTCTGAGCATGTTTTAGTTTCAATTACTGATTTTTTTTCTTGCTGTACAATTACAGGCTTTGGATTTTGTACAACTT
>CABXSI010000048.1 GCA_902514865.1 uncultured SAR116 cluster alpha proteobacterium | reverse complement strand
ATAAAATTGATTTGGAAAATGCAAAGCAAAAAAATCTTACTGATGCATTTGTAGATAGATTATCTCTAAACGATAAAAGAATTGACGACATTATTAATGGCTTAAAAAAAATTGCTGAAATGGATGATCCTATTGGAATTGAATTGTCAAGGTGGAAACAACCAAATGGCCTTGACATTTCAAGAATTTCAGTTCCACTTGGTATAATTGGAATTATCTATGAATCGAGACCAAATGTAACTATTGATGCAGGAAGCCTATGTATAAAATCTGGTAACACAGTGATACTTAGAGGAGGCTCAGATTCAATCAACTCTTCAAAAATCCTAACTTCATGTCTCCAAGAGGGTTTGATGAGTGCTAATTTACCTGCAGAAGCGGTTCAAATGATAGATAATATAGATAGAGAAGCTGTTACAGCAATGCTCAGATCAACCGGTCAAATTGATGTTATTATTCCTCGAGGTGGCAAGTCTCTTGTTAATAAAGTTCAACAAGAGGCTAAAGTTCCAGTCTTTGCTCATCTAGAAGGTATTTGTCATTTGTATATTGATAAGGACGCAGACCTAGAAAAAGCAATTAAGATTGTAATTAATTCAAAAATGAGAAGAACCGGTATTTGCGGTGCCTTAGAAACATTACTTATTGATAAAGAAATTAGCAGTAAAGTAGTACCAATTTTGGTTAAAAAATTAATGGAATTTGGATGTCATATTAAGGGAGACAGTCAAACAAAAGCTATAGCCAATGAGATTGAATTAGCCTCAGAAATTGATTGGGAAACAGAATATCTTGAAGCAGTTTTATCTATTAAAATTGTTAATGGAGTATCAGAAGCTATTAATCACATTAATAATTATTCTTCAAATCACACAGAATCAATTGTTACAGAAAATAAAATTACTGCCGAAAGTTTTTTATCTTCAGTAGACAGCGCGATTGTAATGCATAATGCTTCAACTCAATTTGCTGATGGTGGAGAATTTGGCATGGGAGCTGAAATAGGAATTTCAACTGGTAGAATACATGCTAGAGGACCTGTAGGGGCTTCTCAATTAACTAGCTTTAAATATATTGTAAGAGGCAAAGATCAAATTCGTGATTGAAAATGTAAAAGTTAGTTTCAAAAATAATACACCTAAGTGCTTTTTTTATAAAAGAAAAAGAAAAGTTGGAATTTTAGGCGGATCCTTTAATCCAGCTCATGAGGGTCATATCCATATTAGTAACATTGCAAGAATAGCTCTTGGCATTGATGAAGTTTGGTGGCTAGTTGCACCTCAAAATAGATTGAAATCTAGCATAGGGATGGAGAGTTTTGACAAAAGATTAAGTTATGCTAGGTTATTTACAGATGGATTATCCTATATAAAAGTTTTAGATATAGAGGAAAAAAATAAGCTCTATGCTTCATATATGACAATTAATTTTTTAAATATTAAATCCCAAAGAGTTAAATTTATCTGGTTAATGGGTAGTGATATACTAGATAATTTTAACAAATGGCTTCATCCAACTTTAATTGCAAAAAATATGTATGTTGCGGTAATCTCTCGACCTAATTTTTTTAGCTCTTTTCTAAATACTAGACAAACAACCAAGTTAGGTAAGAGAATAAAAACTTCAAGAAGTAAAACTATCTTTCTTAGAAAAAAACCAGTCTGGGTCTTTTTAAAAAACAAACTATTATCAATATCATCTTCCGAAATCAGAAGATCACACAATATTAATAAAACGGAATTTCAAACATGAAAAAAATTATACCCCTATCTTCTAAACAATTACTAAAGGTTACATTAGAATCATTAGATAACGATAAGGGAATAGACGTTGTCAGCATTGATCTAATTGGAAGAAGCAGTATTGCTGATTACATGGTTGTGGTTAGTGGAAATACTGTCAGGCAAGTAACAGCGATGGCAAATAATTTAATAAAAAAATATAAAGAAATGGGACTTCGTCTTCCATCTCCTGAAGGAATGTCAAATGGTGATTGGGTATTAATTGATGCTAAAGATATACTTATTCATATTTTTCGTCCTGAAGTTAGAGATTTTTATAGTTTAGAAAAAATGTGGGTAAAAAAACAAGAAGAAGTCTCACCAGATGCATTAGAGAAATAATAATGCAATACATAATTTCAACTATTGGTAAGGCTAAAAATAGTGATGAAGATATAATTACTCGTAAATATCTTAAAAGAATTAAAAATGTTGAATTGAAACAATTTGAAGTCAAAAATGACAGCCCAGAAAAAAAAATAGATAAAGAAGCTTTAAGGTTAATTAATGCAACACCCAAAAATGGTAAATTAATATTATTAGACGAAAAAGGTGAAAATTTATCTAGTAATGATCTAGCTAAAATAATATCAAAGTGGAGAGATAATAATATAACCAATATAAATTTTGCTATTGGGGGAGCTTTTGGAAATGGCGAAAAAATAAAAAAAACTGCTGACAGAATAATTGCTTTTGGCCAGCTTACTTGGCCGCATCAAATGGTAAAAATGATGATTGCGGAGCAAATCTATAGGATAGAAACTATAATTCAAGGACACCCTTATCATAAATAATTTATTAAAAAATGAATTTAATTAATGAAAGATAATAAAAATAGACCTGTTGTATTATGTATAATGGATGGGTGGGGAATTGATAAAGATTCTGATTTTAATGCTGTAACACAAGCTAAAACACCTAACGTGAATCATTTATCAAAAAATTATCCATATTCTACCCTTGAAGCATCTGGAGAACATGTTGGACTACCTCCTGGACAAGTTGGAAATTCTGAGGTTGGTCACATGAATCTAGGTTCTGGAAGAGTTGTTTTGCAGACCCTTCCAAAGATTAACAAAGCTTTTGCTGATGATAAAATAAGCGACAATAAAAATTTTCAAAATTTTTTATCAAAACATAAAAAAAATAAAACTGTTCATCTTTTAGGTTTATGTGGTGGTTTCAACGGCTCAATTACGAGAACTGTTAGATCCGAGGTAAAAAAATTAAAAGATGACGGAATAGAAGTTAAATTACTTATGGTTGGTAAAAAATCAGCTGATGCGCTTAATAGGGATTTTGGTGAACTCTTTGTTGAAAAAATAGATGGTAAATCAGCAAAGCCAAATTACTCTGATGCTCAAGTTTTAGCAAAAAAAATCATAGATTTATTTGAGGATGGACAATTTGGGGTTTGTAAAGTTATTTATAACAAATTTGTTTCAGCAATTACACAAGAAGTTACTTTTAAATCTCTTATACCAGTTGAAATTAAACAAAATGAGATAGAACAAGATAATTCTAGTTCTATTTACGATTTTGAACCAGGTGAAGAAGAGATTTTAAATGATTTATTACCACGCAACTTAGCTACCCAGTTATTTAGCTCTCAGATAGAGAGTACAGCAAGCGAATTAGCCGCAAGAATGACAGCAATGGACAATGCGACTAGAAATGCGGGTGATATGATAGATAATCTTACACTTCAATACAATAGAACAAGACAAGCGGTCATTACGAAAGAACTAATAGAAATTATATCAGGCGCAGAAGCTTTATAATACAAAATAAATGGAGAAAAAATATGGCTAAAAAACCATCTGCCAAACAAAATGGCAAAATATCACAAGTTATTGGAGCTGTGGTAGACGTTGAGTTTGATTCTGATCTTCCTTTGATATTAGACGCTTTACAAGTTGATAATAGTGGGCAAAAATTAATTTTGGAAGTTGCACAACATCTTGGTGAAAACGAGGTCAGGACTATTGCTATGGATAGCACAGACGGTTTGGTTCGTGGAATGGAAGTTATTCAAACTGGGGCACCTATAACAGTACCTGTTGGACCAGAAACTTTAGGAAGAATTCTTAATGTGATAGGTGATCCTGTAGATGATGGAAAACCGGTCAAATCAAAAACTTCTTTACCGATCCACAGAGACGCACCAGAGTATGTTGACCAGTCAACATCTGCAGATATTTTGGTTACAGGTATAAAAGTTGTAGACCTTCTAGCACCATACGCAAAAGGTGGAAAAATTGGTCTCTTTGGTGGAGCTGGTGTTGGTAAAACTGTTTTAATTATGGAGCTTATCAACAATGTAGCTAAGGCTCACGGTGGATACTCTGTTTTTGCAGGTGTTGGAGAAAGAACTAGAGAAGGTAACGACCTTTTTCATGAAATGGTAGAATCTGGTGTTATTGTTCCAGATGGTCCTGGATCAAAAGCCGCATTAGTTTATGGGCAAATGAACGAGCCTCCAGGAGCTAGAGCAAGAGTGGCTTTAACAGGATTGACTTTAGCAGAGTATTTTAGAGACCAAGAGGGTCAGGATGTTCTTTTCTTCGTTGATAATATTTTTAGATTTACTCAAGCTGGATCAGAAGTTTCTGCGTTATTAGGTAGAATACCATCAGCTGTTGGATACCAACCAACATTAGCGACTGATATGGGTGCTTTACAAGAAAGAATTACAACGACAACAAAAGGATCTATAACTTCTGTACAAGCTATTTATGTTCCAGCAGATGATTTAACTGATCCTGCACCAGCTACATCCTTTGCTCACTTGGATGCTACAACAGTTTTATCAAGGCAAATTGCTGAAATAGGGATTTATCCTGCAGTTGACCCTCTTGACTCTACTTCTAGAATGTTAGATCCAAGAATTGTAGGTGATGAGCATTATGCTGTTGCAAGAAAAGTACAAGAAGTTCTTCAGCAATATAAGTCACTGCAAGATATTATTGCTATTTTAGGAATGGATGAATTATCTGAAGAAGATAAATTAGTTGTAAATAGAGCCAGAAAAATACAAAGATTCTTATCTCAACCATTTCATGTTGCAGAAGTATTTACAGGTTCACCAGGTGTATTAGTGCCCTTAGAAGATACCATAAAAGGTTTTAAAGGAATTGCTGATGGTGAGTATGATGACTTACCTGAGGCAGCTTTTTATATGGTAGGTACTATTGAGGAAGCAATGGAAAAAGCTAAAAAGTTAGCTAAAGACGCTGCTTAGTCCATTTTAATTATTTGAGATGAGGTTATAATGTCAGACACAACTAATTTAGAAATAGTAACTCCATCAATGGTACTTGTTTCTGAACCAGTTGATATGGTTGTCATACCAGGATCTGATGGTCAAATAGGTGCCCTACCAAGACATTCTAAAGTAATGTCCACTCTTGAGAGGGGCGTTATAGACATTTATAATGACAGTAAAGTTACATTACGTATTATGATTGATGGAGGTATTGCTGAAATCAATGAAACATCAGTTGTTATACTTGCTGAGAGAGCTGAAAAAATTGATAAAGCAAATAAACAAATACTTGAAGAACGTCTTCTTGCTTTTAAATCTCAAGAAAATCACGAAGATAAGAGTGTCTCAGATCTAGCTAATAAAAATTCTTCTTTCATTAAGGCTGTATTAGAAAATATTGGCTAGTTTATTTTGATAACACAGTCTCTACCTTAGCACTAATACCCAAAAGTTTTTCGTCATTTTTTGTAGTACCATTTAACATAATGCCGATAGGTTTATCATCTTTTGAATATGGTAGTGAAATACTACAGCCATTCATGTAGTTGGCTAAGGTTGTGTTTCTTAATGAAATTAGATTAACTTCATCATAATATGGTTCATTTTTACAATCTTCAAGTAAAGGTGGATATATGGTTACTGTTGGTAAAAGTAAAAAATTATTTTTCAAAAAATTATTAAATTCTTTAATTAATTTTTTTCTTATATTAAGTAACAAATTATACTCAACTGCCAACACATCATTTGCTCTATCCATACGTCTAAGAATATTAGGATCCATCAAATGTTTTTTGTCGTTGTATGCCTCAAAATATTCAGTTTGAGATTCTACGGCTGCAAATTGCCATAAAGGCACCTTCTTGTATAAGTCTAGGGCTGGCACATGCATTTCAACTACATTAAAGCCATTTTTAGCTAATTTCTGTTTTGCAGTATCAAAAGAAGACTTTATTTGAGGTTCTATATCTTCAAATCCAAAATTTGTAGGGATAATAAGATCTGCTTCTTTGTCATATAAATTTGTCTTTTTAATATTAGTATTGTTTTTCATTACATCATAACCAAGCCTACAAAGCTTAACATTTTTTGCCATTAATCCAACACTATCTAAGCTAGATGAAAGAACTAGAACACCTTTTCTAGAAATTACATCCTGAGTTGGTTTGAACCCAGTTATTCCTGTAAAAGCGGCAGGTATTCTTGTCGATCCACCTGTATCCGTACCAATTGTAATATCTGATATATCAAGGGATATTGATACAGCTCCTCCAGATGTTGACCCTCCGGGTATAGCTCCCTTATATATTGGGTTTAAAGGAGTTCCATAATGTGGATTTATACCTAAACCAGAATAAGCTAATTCTGTCATGTTGGTATGACCAATAAGCAAGCCACCGGCCGTCCTAATTAGTGAAATACATTCAGCATCCTTAAGACATATATCCGGATTAAGAAATTTTGATCCACCCCTAGTTTTGTAACCTTTAACATCAAATAAGTCTTTAACAGATATGATCAAACCTTTTAACAAACCA
>CABXSI010000047.1 GCA_902514865.1 uncultured SAR116 cluster alpha proteobacterium | reverse complement strand
ACATAAACTGGACCAGGTAATTCTTTTGCTGCAATTAAAGCCTCCTCAACTGAAAAAACAGCTTTTCCTTTTGGAGTTGGAATATTATATTCCTTTAATAGCTCTTTAGCTTGATGTTCATGAATATCCAAAACTTATACCTCTCTATGATATTTATTGGGCTTCAAATTTTGAAGCAAGATCATTCAATTGTTTTACTGCTGAGACTGAATGCTCAAACATTTCTTTTTCGCCAGAAGTAAGATTTATTTCTACAATGCGCTCTACCCCTTTTTTACCAATGATAACAGGAACACCTACGTACAAACCATTAAGATTGTAATATCCATCGACATAAGCGGCACAAGGAAGTAATTTTTTCTTATCTTTTAAGAAGGATTCTGCCATTTCAATAGCCGAGGAAGCTGGAGCATAAAACGCTGAGCCAGTTTTTAATAGACCAACAATTTCTGCACCTCCATCTCGAGTTCTTTGAACTATTTGGTCAATCTTTTCTTGGTTGCTCCAACCCATTTTAATTAGGTCTGGAACTGGAATTCCTGCAACAGCTGAATATCTTGATAAAGGAACCATCGTATCACCATGCCCCCCAAGAACAAAAGCTGTGACATCACTAACTGAAACATCAAATTCATCAGCTAAAAAACGTCTAAACCTTGCTGAGTCTAAAACACCAGCCATTCCTACAACCATATTTGTTGGCAATCCCGAAGCTCTCTGTAAAACCCCAACCATGGCATCGAGTGGGTTCGTTATACATATGACAAAAGCGTTAGGGCAATTTTCCTTAATGCCTTTACCTACCTGCTTCATAACTTTTGTATTAATTTCTACTAAGTCATCTCTGCTCATACCAGGTTTTCTTGCAACGCCTGCAGTAACTATCACAACATCACTTTCTGAAAGTGCCGAATAATCATTAGAACCTGAAATATTACAATCAAATCCCTCTACAGGTCCTGATTGAGCCAGGTCGAGAGCCTTCCCTTGTGGAATTCCTTCTGCAATATCAAATAAAGCAACATCTCCTAACTCTTTAATAGCTGCTAAATGAGCCAGGGTACCACCAATATTACCAGATCCTACTAAAGCTATTTTATTTCTCATTTTTATAATCCTGTTTAATTCAAAGTATTAAAGAAAGTTAGTTTAATCATTATTTAAAATTGACTATACTTTTATGATTTCTGGTTATCTTTTAAACTTTTTTTTGGATGCTATCAAGGTAAGATTAAATACGTTATCTAATTTTCTAATTGTGACATTTCTGTAATTCTTGAGATTGTTCTTTGAAATTCAAATTCCCATTCTTTTCCTTGATAAAGGTTTTTAAAGTCAACTTCTGCATTAGCAATTAGAAAACAATCTTTATCATACAAGGCATCAATTAACCAAATGAACCTTCGGGTTTCATTACGCAAAATATCATTTAACTCAGGTATGTTGTCTATTATAATACCCTTATATCTCAATGCTATCTCTATGTAGTCTGAGGCTGCTAAAGGTTTATTACATAAATCATCAAAATCTATTCTTGCAATTCCTGCAGCAACTTGAGGAATAAAAATTTTTCTGCCAGCTATTTCTATATTTTCAGATATCTTTTCAAAGCCTAAACTTAAACTTTCAAATATTTTATCTACCTTTTTATTATTATTTTTATTTATAGGACTTAACCAAACCTTATTTCCACTCAAAGACCTTTCTCTCCAATCCTCACCATCTGGTATTTTTATAATATTATTTTTATTTTTTAAACTTTCTATAAATGGTAAAATTCTATCTCTGTGTAGGCCATTTTTATAAAGTCCATCAGGAGGCTGATTTGAAGTCGTAACTAAAATAGTACCTTGATCAAACATTACCTCAAATAATCTTGACAATATCATTGCATCAGCAATATCCTTAACTTCCATTTCATCAAAGCAAAGCAATTTTGCAGATTCAGCAAGATCTTTACCTACTAATAGAACACTATCTTTATTTTTTTCAGATTTACTTTTCTTTAGTATTCTTTGGTGCACTTCTTTCATAAAGTCATGAAAATGCAGTCTTCTTTTATCTTTAATTTCAAGATTTTGAAAAAATAAGTCCATAATCATAGATTTACCTCTTCCTACACCTCCAAATATGTAAACACCTTTAATATTTTTCTTTTTAACACCAGAAAGAATATTAAATATTGAAAAGTTTTTATCTAAACTATTGATTTCTTTTAGAAGAATATCGAGATACTTTGATACTATGATTTGGCCTGGGTCAAAACTAATAGATTTTTTAAGTGCAATAACTTCAAGATTATTTTTATTAATTATTTTAGTGTTATTGGCCATTTTTAAGATAAGGGCAAGGGTTATTTCCGTTCCAGTTGAAGCTTCTTTATCTCTCCGATTGCTTTAGCAGGGTTTAAACCTTTAGGACATGTTTTTGTACAATTCATAATTGTATGGCATCTATACAATTTAAAAGAATCTTCTAAATCATCTAATCTTTCATTTGTATTTTCATCACGACTGTCTGCGATCCACCTATACGCTTGTAATAACACTGCAGGGCCTAAATATTTATCACCATTCCACCAATAAGATGGACAAGAGGTAGTGCATGAAAAGCACAAAACACACTCCCATAAACCGTCAATTTGTTCTCTTTCTTTTGGAGATTGCTTTCTAGATTTACCCTTTTCTGGTTTAGTATCAGTTTGCAACCAAGGTTTAACAGATGTTAATTGAGCGTAGGCTTTTGTCAAATCAGGTACAAGATCTTTTACAACATCCATGTGTGGGAGGGGATATATATTTATTTCTCCTTTAACATCCTCTATGGATTTTAAACAAGCTAAAGTATTTGTGCCGTCAATATTCATTGAACATGAACCACATATACCTTCTCTACAAGAACGTCTAAATGTTAAACTTGAATCAATTTCCTGTTTAATTTTTATTAAGGCATCCAAAACCATTGGCCCACAATCATCTAAATCAATAGTATAGCTATCAATTCTGGGATTCTCGTCATCGTCTGGAGACCATCTATAAACGTTAACTTTTCGAAAGTTTTTTGTATCACCTTTATATGGGTAATCAATACCTTTAACTATTTTAGAATGTCTTGGTAAGGCAAACTCAGCCACAAATAACTCCTTTTAAATTAGTATACTCTTGCTGCTGGAGGAATTGAAGCAACTTCGTTAGTTAAGGTGTTTAAATGAACATCTCTATAATCAAGTTTAGTTTTATTTTTTTCATTTAACCACATGATTGTATGCTTCATCCAATCTTTATCATCCCTATCTGGATAATCCTCATGAGAATGAGCACCTCGAGATTCTTTTCGTTGATCAGCAGATTTAATTGTAACTATTGCTTGTTGCATTAAATTTTCAAGTTCTAATGCTTCGACCAAGTCAGTATTAAATATTAATGACCTATCTTTGATACCAACCCCATCCAAGCTATTTGCAATTGTATCAACTTTTTTTACGCCTTCATTCATTGAAGAGTTAGACCTAAACACAGCTGCATGTTTTTGCATTGCATTTTGCATTGAATTTCTTATCTCACCGACAGAGACGTCGCCTTTAGCATATCTCATTTTGTCTAGTCTTGCCAAAATTTTATCTGTCACACGCTTAGGTAAGGGAGCGTGTGAGGCGCCTTTTTCAACTGTTTTTAATGCTCTTTGGGCTGCTGCTCTTCCAAATACAACTATATCCAGCAATGAGTTTGTTCCCAACCTATTTGCTCCATGAACAGAGACACATGCAGCCTCACCAATAGCCATTAATCCTGATACTACTGCATTTTGATCATTGCCCTTCCGGGTGACAACTTCACCATTATAATTAGTTGGTATTCCACCCATATTATAATGCACAGTTGGTAAGACAGGAATAGGCTCTTTAGTTACATCGACCCCACAAAATATTTTTGCAGTTTCACTTATTCCTGGCAATCGCATATGTAAAGTTGCAGGATCAATATGTTCAAGATGCATGAAAATGTGATCTTTGTTAGGTCCTACACCTCTACCTTCATTAATTTCAATTGTCATTGACCTAGATACAACATCTCTACTTGCTAAATCTTTAGCAGTAGGGGCATATCTTTCCATAAACCTTTCACCTTCAGAATTTGTTAAATAACCACCTTCTCCACGTGAGCCTTCCGTAATTAACACTCCAGCTCCATAAACACCTGTTGGATGAAATTGCACAAATTCCATATCCTGCAGTGGCAAACCAGCTCTCAAAACCATAGCGTTACCGTCTCCCGTACATGTATGTGCTGAGGTACAGGAAAAGTAAACACGTCCATAACCACCAGTAGCTAATACAGTTTGATGACCGCGAAACCTATGAATTTTCCCATCGTCCATACATAAAGCTAAAACACCTACACATTTACCATTGTCATCCATTAACAAATCAAGAGCTATATACTCGACAAAAAATTCAGCTTGATGCTTTAAACATTGTTGATAAAGAGTATGCAGAATTGCGTGACCAGTTCTGTCTGCTGCAGCACAAGCTCTTCTAGCCATTTTTTTTCCATAATCTAGGGTATGTCCACCAAAAGGACGCTGATAAACTTCACCTTCTTCTGTACGAGAAAACGGAACTCCAAAGTTTTCTAATTCTGTAACAGAAGGTATAGCTTCTTTACACATATATTCAATCGCATCTTGATCACCTAGCCAATCAGATCCTTTTACAGTATCATACATGTGAAATTGCCAACTATCATTTTCACCCATGTTATTCAGTGCGGCACCAATTCCACCTTGTGCTGCAACGGTGTGACTTCTAGTTGGGAAAACTTTGGTAATACAGGCTGTCTTTAAGCCACCAGATACCATACCTAAAGTTGCCCTTAAACCAGCACCACCAGCACCTACAACAACTACATCATGTTCATGATCTATAATTTCGTATTCAGACATTAGTAAACTTTCATAATTATAAGTAGATTTTTAATACACATAAAATTGATAGGACACCTAAAACTGTCGCTATTAGTTTTATAAGTATTAAAGATACAATTTTCAACCCCTCATGATGAACATAATCCTCTATCACCACTTGTAATCCTGAAGCCGCATGAAAATAAAGAGTACCAAAAAGAAGTATTAATCCTGTTGCATTAAATGGACTCTGCAACCATTCAATTGACTGCTCGTAGCCATTCATTAATGCTAACATAAGTGAAGTTGTAAACCATATCACTAAAGGTATCATGGCAATAGCAGAAATTCTCTGCAGTTTCCAGTGACCAACTCCGTGTATTTTTAGTTTTTTCATATCCTTAACTTTAATTAAATTTTGATCGGTACTGTTATTCATACACTTAAACCATGTAAAGATAAATTATTAACCAAGTTATAATAGTTAAAAATAATGAGCAAAAAACTACTGCCCCGCCCGAAAAATAAGCATGCTTCAAATCATAGCCATAGCCAGCATCCCAGAATAGATGTCTTATACCATTTGAGAGATGATAAAACAGCCCAAAAGTGAAGCCAAGAAGAACTAAGTGACTAAACCAATGATTTATAATTGTAGAGTACAAAAGATATGTTTCTTTGCCAAGTGTAAGTGATATTATCCAAACTACCAAAATTATACTCCCCATTGACAAAGCAATACCTGTACCTCTGTGGAGAATTGAAAGAATTGAGGTAAGTTGCGGTTTGTAAATTTGGAGATGAGGTGATAGTGGTCTTTGTCTGCTCATTTTTTTACCCGTTATTTTTAATATCTAATAAATGGACCAATAACATAAAAAATTCAATTATAAATACTGAAAACCCTAACTTATTGGTTAATAATTATTAAAATTGACGTACCAAGTAGCATAATGCCAATAAATTCTGATTGTTTAATTTTTTCTTTGAAAATAATCATTGATATTAAAATTGAAAAAATTAACTCAATTTGCCCTACCGCCCTTACTTCTGCAGCTGTAGCCAAGCCAAAAGCTACAAACCATCCAAAAGTTGCACCTGTTCCACAAAGCCCCGCTGGCAAACTAGGTTTCCAGAATTTAAAAACCGCCTTTAGTTGGTCTCTCTTAAATGCAAACATATATAAACCCACAATAATTGTTTGAAAAATTATCGCTATGAAAGAAATGAAAATTGATCTATCTAAAAGTGGTCCATCTATTGAAATTATAGACATCCTAAAAGTCACAACTGATGCAGCTAAAAGTAGGCCTGATAAAAGACCAATTAAAGTTCCTAGTGATGTTATGGACTTAAATAAAAGTTTTATTGTATCCAAGAAACTTTCTGCTTTTTTTGCATACGATAATAACAACACTGATATTACACCTAATAGTATGCCAAGAGTTATCGGCAAAGAAAAAATTACACTTAATATCAGCATCTCCAAGAATGCTATCAAAATTACTTCTGTTTTAGAGAAAGCGATACCCGCGGCGAAACTTTTATGAGAGAAAACTTTCATAAGAAAATAAGTAAAAAGGACCTGAAAAATAGATCCTAAAAAACAAAGCATGATAGAATAGTTTGATAAAATAGGGATTGAATTACCAGGAATATTTATCCAAACAAACCATATAATAGAAGTAAACGGAAGCGCATAACAAAATCTTATATAAGCAGCACCGTAATC
>CABXSI010000046.1 GCA_902514865.1 uncultured SAR116 cluster alpha proteobacterium | reverse complement strand
TGGTATATGGCTATGATTTTGTAATTGATTGTTCCCGTCAGTGTGTAAAGTAGTTTTATTGCCATGTATATCTTCAACCCATGCATTATAAACCTGAACAGTTCCAGGTAACATTTGATCAATATTAAATTCAATTACAAAATCACCATTCTCATCAAGCCACTCATTATATAAGGTTCTCCCATAATTACTGTAGGTTTGATTAATGGTTCCATCACTTTTTATATTTCTAAGCCCAATAAATCCGTCATTAATTTCGGATGCATCATCAATATTTCCAGTAACGCTAGCTGTCCATGTATCTTGTTCGTTCAAATAAATTTGAAAATCAGATAATGTTAAAATAGGGGCATCTGTTTCAATATTATCAAATGGATCGTCGGTAATATTCACATGAAACTCTTGATCATATGTTAATCCATCAGGATCAGATGCCATAAGTTTAAAGTGAAGAACCTCGCCTTGTTCATAATCTGCGGCAACACCATCTTTGAACTTTAAAACTGAACCATTAACTTCAAGCATCTCCCCATCATGATCAGATAAAACACTATAGCTTAAATTATCGCTATCAGGATCAACACCACTTATGTTAGCTATAAATACACCAGATAAATTTTCTGACACACTCAAATTATCTAAACTTATAGAGGTTGGTGACTGATTGGGAATAGGGTTGTCAGATACATCGTCAGTAATGTTAACATGAAACTCTTGATCATATGTTAATCCATCAGGATCAGATGCCATAAGTTTAAAGTGAAGAACCTCGCCCTGTTCATAATCTGCGGCAACACCATCTTTGAACTTTAAAACTGAACCATTAACTTCAAGCATCTCCCCATCATGATCAGACAAAACACTATAACTTAAATTATCGCTATCAGGATCAACACCGCTTATGTTAGCTATAAAGCCACCAGATAAATTCTCTAATACACTCAAATTATCTAAACTTATAGAGGTTGGTGACTGATTAGGATCTTGAATATCTAATTCAGAGTACAATTTTTGAGCATCTGAAAAAATAAAATGATCTATATTACTAGTTGTAATAAGTCCTAAGCCATTATCAAAGAACAAATAATCTTCATCTTCTGTAATTATATAATCTGATAATTGACCTGTCATTACAAGATAATCTTTATCTAGCTGAGAACCACTTATTGATGCAATCAAATAAGGGTCTGTAGTCACGAATATATCGTCTCCGCTACCTGTAGCAACTCCAAAATGTTCGATGTTATTTTGTATATTTTGAATGGAAAACATTTTTTCGTAACCATAACTTCGAAAGTTACCTGCATGATCACTTGAACTAATACCTATAACTCTATATGAGCCTATATCAGATATAGTTTCAAAATCTACAGTTAAAGGTACTGAAAAGCTTAATATTTCTGGTTCTTGATAGAAACTATTATGAACATTATCATAACTATCAGGCATCAAAGATGTTGTATTATAATTTGCACCGGTAATGCCTGTATGCCAAATTCCAGAGAGATTGTCAGCAAAATTAAAATTTCTAGAAAAATTTAATGGAATACCATTATCAGAATAATCAAAATTAGTTTCAGCAATTAACAAGTCAGGATATGTAAGATCTGCAAATACCTCTGGTACCTCTATTTGCGTAGAGTTAAAAAATAAATCAAAATCTAATGGGTCTATTTTATCGTAATTTGTTTGACCTGTGTTATTATCAATAAACTGAGCGCTCTCAACTTCTAGTTTATTTATATATTTTGAAAAATAAAATACTTCTTCTGTATTGTCAGGTCTTAACATTACAGAACCATTAACGCGTGAAATGTCAGATCCAGGTATTTCTATAACATCAGGATTAGTGAATTGAATTTGAAAATATTCATTATCTTGATAGCTGCCCGTTGAAGAAATTTGTAAAAAGTTTTTATCAACTTGAGGATCATATCCCCAGTCATCAAATGTAATGAAGAAGTTATCATCAGATGGATCATTCGTTATATTTACATTAAATTCTTTTTCATAACTTAAACCATCAGGATCAGTTGCCATAAGTTTGAAATGAAGGACCTGCCCTTGTTCATAATCAGCCGCAACATCATCTTTGAACTTTAGAACTGAATCATTAATTTCAAGCATCTCCCCATCATGATCAGACAAAACACTATAACTTAAATTATCGCTATCAGGATCAACACCGCTTATGTTAGCTATAAAGCCACCAGATAAATTCTCTAATACACTCAAATTATCTAAACTTATTGAAGTTGGAGCTTCGTTCAGTATCAATTCATTAGGAGTTTTTAATATATCTATAAATTGAATATATTCAATTCCATCAAGTGTCATTAAGGGATTTGAGTAATCTTGGTTAACATCGTTGAAAATTGAGAAGTTATTTTCTTCTGAATTTGCAGCAGCATAGAAATCTGAACTTAAAGAATTTATGTATACATAGTCATTTCCTTGACCTCCATAAACTTGATCACTTCCCCCAATATAATAGAAATTATCATCATCAGATCCTAAATGTATTATATTATCAGTTAAAGCATGATCTAAAATGTTATCTTGGTAGTCTGTAGCTGTAACTTTTTCAATTAAAGTGCCTGTTGATGTATAAATCTGCCCGTATTGATGAATTAAGTTATCATTTTCTAAAATTCGGTTGTTTGACAGTGATGACCAGGAATCATCTCCTAAATCTACAAATACACCATTAAATTGATTAGAAAAATCATATTCATCAAATCCTCCATCATCAATTACAGAAGATCTAGTGTAGTGATTAATATCCCAAGAGTAAATGTCCTTCCCAATGTTAACATTTTCATTTCCACCATATAAAAATTCTATCGCTTTGATGTCATAATACATTGGTGAATCGGGAAAAATAAATGATTGGTCATAGGTCATTAAGGATTCAAAATTTAGGATGCTTTCATCTATTAAATATCCCTGAAAAGGATGGTCAAGACCAAGCGCATGACCGATTTCATGACTTACCAGATACTCATAATAACCGTCTCCATCGTCTGGGGAGTATAGAGCATCTATGAATATATCACCTCCTAGTTCATCATCTGGCCAAGGAAAAAAAGCAAATCCACCACTCTCAAAAATGGGATCAACATTCTGCCATAAGCTGAAGTCAAGTAAGTGAAATCTTAACTCTCCATAAGTTTCGTTTGTATCCTCTACTTCGTGAAAAGTAATACCAGAAGCGTCGCCCCAATCAGCAAGAGCTTCGTGAAATACATCCTTTTCATTTGTGCTAAATGTTTGGAGTTCATAACCAGGTGTTGATAACATATTATTGATAGCTACTGGATCCATTCCATATTCAATAAAATCTGTAGCATAATTAGCATTCATAACGAATGAACCTACATCTGAAAAGCTATAGTTTAATATTGGGGAAGTGCCTACATCATTGCCCCACTTGTATGAAAAACCAGATTCAGGAAGTAAAGTTTGTGTCTCTAAATCATTTGGATACAAACTATCTGAGACAGCGGAAATAGCTAAAGGTTCGCCTTGTGAGAAAGATGATATATTATTTGATTCAGTTAAATAAAAATCAATTTGTTGGTTCATTATTTCTGAATTTTCTGATACTAGTCCTAAATTACCAGCATTTTCCCAACTATGATTAAGTAAATTATTTGGACTTATACTCATGAAGTCTATAATGTCATCATAGGTAAAAATTCCACCAGAAAGCTTAATAGTTTCAATTTTATTTTTATTATCTTGATAATCAATAATAACTAATTGTTGACCTGAAACATTGTCTAAGACTACAAGATGACGATTATCAATTGTTCCAAAAAAAGTAGACAAAGAATAAACGTCTAAGCCAGTTGCCTCCACAATATCATTTGAAGAGTTTCCATTGTCAAAAATGGTCATAACGCCAGGTGAATTTATTATATAAGTATCATCACCCTCACCACCTACTACTAATTGATAAGAACCATTAATAGCAGACGTAAAAACGTCGTCACCATTTAGTCCAAAAGACGTAAAATTGGACTTGGCTTGTATATAATCAATTTCATTTGAAAAATATTCTTCAAATTGTCCAAGTGGGTCATTTAATTCCATAAAAAACCTGTATTATTTTATTTATAAAATAACATAAAAACACAATTAGATGTGTGATTTATATCATATTATATCAAATTATATTATATAGATAATTTAATAACTTAATGAGAATCCAACAAATGGAGTTTTTTGTAATATGTCTAAAGATATATTAGAAGAACCACCTTTATTTGAAATTCCTAAATCATATTTTTTATAACCTAAATAAAGATTGAGATATTTGTTTATTTTTCTATTAACACCTATGGATGTATCATAATAGTGAATACTTACTTTTCTTTGTTGATATTTGAAATAATTTTTATCAAAATAAAGACTATATTTCGAATTAATTTTAAATTCTGAGTATAGTCCTAAAAATGGTAATGGAACTATCTGGGTCTCTCTTAAATTTTGTCCAGTACCAGAATATTGTAGTATGGTGTCAAGAATATTTATTCCTATTCATGGCTTAAAAGTTAAGCTGTTTTTGAGTTCATATGAACGATCTAGAATCACCTGCAAGGAATTTATATCATAAGATATTTTGTCAGTAGTTGAATTACCTGTAACTATTCCTGCTCCTACATATGAACAATAACCAAGAATACATACATATTTAGTTGCTTCTCCCGCATGAACTCCACTCAATTTAGAATTTCTAAAAGATAAACCATAATTATTTGGTAAATAAAATCCAAACTCTAATTCATCATTTGATTTTGCTGACGGGTAATCATCAAACCATTTAGTAGTTTCATCAGTTGAAGTGGCAGAAATTGAAGATTTAGGATTTGCTGAAAAAAATGTTCGTTTAATATAAATATATTCGCTACTTAAACATTC
Source organism: uncultured SAR116 cluster alpha proteobacterium (assembly GCA_902514865.1). Taxonomy (GTDB): domain Bacteria; phylum Pseudomonadota; class Alphaproteobacteria; order Puniceispirillales; family Marisalimonadaceae; genus Marisalimonas. The sequence continues at coordinate 1,855 of CABXSI010000046.1, read as the reverse complement.
ATTCATGTTAAAAAAAGAAATTAAAACAGATAAAATCATAACAAACAAATTTAATTTAACAACTGTTTAATAACCTAAATATTTATGATTTTATGAAATATATTAAAGAATATTTAAAATCTGTCATAGTTTTATCTTATTTTGAATTAATTCAATTATATTAAAAAATATAAAATATTATTAAGAGAAATTGACAATACTCTTCTTAGGTCATGTCTAATAGGTAGATAATAGATATGAACAAGAATTATAAATAAATACAAAAATGTAAAAAACACATAACTATTTATTTTACGTTTAAAAGAATAAATAGTTTGATACTAAAATAGATATATTTTTTTATTGAAAAATTATCAATATATTGACTTAATTTTCTGTAAAAGCCTCTCTTTGCAACTTTTTAATTGGGGTTAAAATATAATCCAATACGGACCTTTTATCCCCCTGTAATTCAACAGATGCTTCCATCCCTGGTATTATTTCTAATTTCTTATCTTTTTGTTTATCGAATATTTTTGATTTAGTGATTATTCTGGCTGGAAAATATTTAGTGCCATCTGGTCGTTCTGTTGTGTTTCCAGCTATATTTTGTACTTCACCATCTAAAAAACCATAAACTGAAGGATCATACGCGGTTACACTTATCCTTGCTTTTTGGCCAAATCTTACAAAAGCAATATCTTCTGGCCGAACTTCTGCTTCAATAATTAACTCATCTGACGTCGGGATAATCTCAAACAAATCCGTTCCAGATGAAACAATTGCTCCAATAGTAGAAATTTCTACTTTAGATATTAGTCCATCTACTGGCGCAAGAATCTTAGTTCCCATTAAGCGGTTATCCAATTGACTGCTTTTTAAAACAGATTTATTAAATCTATCCTTGGCAGCAACTATTTCTTCTTTTGCTTTTGAAATGAAGTCACTTTTTAAATTTCTTAATTGTTGTGTTATTTTCTTTATATCAATTTGAATACCAGGAATAGCAACTTTAGATTTTGATATTTTACTATCAAGCGCTGCAAGCCTTTGAGATATTTGGACCAATTTTAACCTTGGTTCAAAACCTTTTTTAACCAGAGGAGTCAATATTTGAAGCTCTTCATCTAAAAATCTTCTTTCTTCAATCGAGGCACTTATATCGGCTTTCACTTCTTCTATATTATAAATAAGACGCTCTAATTCATTATTTAATAACTTTTTTTCATCTTCAAGTTTTTTCATTCTAGAGTTAAAAATTTGAACTTGTGCACTCATTAAATCTGATCTTTTATCTATTAATTCTTTATCAAAAACGGGACTTTTAAAATTAGCTTCGCCTTCTAATCTAGAAATTAGTGCCATAGAAGAAAAGTAATCTTCCTTATTAATATTTATTTCTGTAAGGAAATCAGAGTTATCTAAAACAAGTAAAACATTCCCTTTTTTTACATTATCTCCAACATTTACATCGATAGCAGAGACCTTTCCTTGAAACTCAGACTGTACGACTTTTGCATTACTTGCAGGTACAACTTGTCCTGAACTTCTAATGACCTCATCCAACTCAGTAAAAGTGGCCCAAAAGCCAGTGCCTACAAATATGGAAATAATCAAAGCTAAAAATATGGAAGAAGGATTATTAAGAAAAAAAGAAATGATATAGCCTTCATTTTTAACTTCTTCTTTATTTAACTGGTCTATTTCATTAGAGTTTATATCATTTGTTATTTCTTCACTATCAAAGGCTTCATTAATTGAATCAGATATATTATAATTATCAGAAGAATTAGCTTCATCACTATTAATTTTATTAATAGTTGAATCATTCTCTTTTTTTGATTTTTTTAAAAAATTAAAGATATTCAACATATCA
>CABXSI010000045.1 GCA_902514865.1 uncultured SAR116 cluster alpha proteobacterium | reverse complement strand
AAAAAAAACTTAACTAAAAAAACTTAACTAAAAAAACTTAACTAAAAAAACTTAACTAAAAAAACTTAATTTAATAAATGTAAATGAATAAAGGAATAACAAATGACAGGTATAAATACTAATATGTCGGCTCTTGTTGCCAACAAGAACCTTACAGAACAATCAGAGAAATTAGATCAAGCAATGTCTAGATTGTCTAGTGGCCTTAGGATCAATAGCGCTGCAGATGATGTAGCTGGTTCAGCCATTGCCTCAAAAATGGAATCTCAAATCAGAAGCTTAGGCGTAGCTATTAGAAACGGGCATGATGCTATTTCTATGACACAAACTGCTGAAGGTGCCTTAGGCGAGATTGAAAATATCTTACAAAGAGTACGTGAACTTGCTGTACAAGCTGGTAACAGTTCTCTAAGTACTGTTGATAGACAAGCTATCCAGGACGAGGTTACAGCTCTTGTATCAGAGGTCGATCAAATATCTTCTAATACTAATTTTAATGGTGTTAAGTTACTAGATGGTTCTAATGATACTATAACTTTCCAAACTGGTATCAATGCTGGTGAGTCATTAGATGTTGCACTTGGAAACGCTAGCTCATCAGCTATTGGATTAGAAGGCTCACAAGGTGTTGCTAAACTTACAAGTGAAAGAATTACTCTTTCTAACACTTCAACTATAGCCGTTAGTGATGTTAAGATAAATGGAGAAAATTTCTTATCTGCAACATTAGCAACAATCGCTAGCTCAACAGAAGGTGCTGGTGCAATCGCAGATGCTATCAATCTTCAAACTGACGTTCATGGTGCATTTGCAACAGCCTTTAACGAGGTGGATGCTAAAGTCCAGGGTACATTTTCCATGACAGGTACTTTTACAGTAAATGGTGAAACCATTGCAATGTCTAATAGTAGGGCGGAACTTGTTGATAATATTAATTTATTAGCTGACGGTGTTCAGGCTAGATTAAATGGAGATGATTCCTTTACCTTATTTAATAACGATGGTGGTCAGATAGTTATTGCTGGAACTGCACCAGCTTCTATTGGTTTAACAGCCGGTACATATGAAGGATTTGTTGCTTTAGAAAATCTTGATGGTTCAGCTGTTTCTATTGAAGCTGGAAATAAAGCAAACGGTTATGGATCTAGCGCAGCTGGTACGATGACAGACCTAGCGGCCTTTGGTTTTAACCAAACTTCAAGAGATGGTAAATCAATTGAAGGTGCCATCGTTACAACAGATGCGTTAGCGTTAACTGATGAAGTGACTATCAATGACGTTAAAATTGGTGCAAGTAACCTTGACTCTGCAGCAAGTAAGGCTGAAGCAATCAATGCATTAACAAGTGAGCATGGAGTAACAGCAACAGCTACAACAACTGTCTTCCTTGATTTAGACTTTTCTAAAGCTGCAACTGATACATCATTTGAAATTAATGGTACGGCTATTACAATTGCAGATGACGACAATATCAAAGATGTTGCAGCTATAATTAACACAATTGTACTTGAAGGAAGTGTTCATGCTGAGGCTGATGAAACTGGTCTTTTAAAGTTGACTTCTGTTGGAGGTGACAATATTCGTGTTACAAACACAGTTTCAGGTTTTGTAGCAGCAGCAACGGACATAAATAATGTGGCCGTAACAACTTCCCCAGCAAACAATTATGTTATTTTTGGTGCTCTAAGTCTTTCATCTGAAAGTGGCGGACCAATTAAACTAGAAGACATCTCTACTAGCAATGCTGGTTTAGCTAAACTTGGTCTTCAAGGTGGAAGTGAGGCTCTTGCAGTTACACATTCAGGAGTAGATGTAACAACTGAAGCTAATTCTTTAGCTGCCTTAGCAAGTATTGATAGTGCCATCGACAAGGTGACATCTTTTAGATCGTCTTTCGGTGCTGTTGAAAATAGACTTGATGCAAAAATCAACAATATGACAACATTAAAAGTCAATACGCAGGCTGCTCAGTCAAGAATACAAGATGCAGATTTTGCTGCAGAGACAACAAATTTGACTAAGTCACAAATATTGTCTCAGGCCGCAACATCAATGTTGGCTCAAGCAAATGCATCTAAACAAAACTTATTAGCTCTTCTTCAAGGATAAATTGGAGATCTAACGAAAGAAAGCCACCTTAGGGTGGCTTTTTTTTTGGCACAAAAATTGCTAAGATTACAATAGACTGAAGGTTAATTAAATTATTCCTTTATTCTATTTACATTTATTAAGTTAAGTTTAAAAAGCCACCCAAGGGTGGCTTTTTTTTGCTTAAAAATTGTAGATATTTGATTTTAATTCATATTAATCTTTTCCCATTTTAATCTTTATGTAGATATTTTCTCAGCAATTGATTTGAATACATTATCCCAAGATTGCCCTGTATCTCTATCAATTATCTCAAAAGATGTTATGTTTGGATTGTTTAAAATATTATTAAAGTTACTTTGTCTCCAATTAGCAATCTTCGTTGGTGTCCCAACACCCGCTGATATCATTGGTGGTGTAACCTTCGTTGATACAACAATATCCAGTGCCGCACATAGTGCAGCTACTTCATCTATATCTCCATATTGATCTATATCATCGAAGTTATGTATCTTTACTCCAAACTCATCTTCCACCCTAGCTATATCCTCTGCGTAGTCGACATATTGTAAATTTATAAAGGTTACATTAGGAACATTGAGCACAGGAGCCCACTCTGATATAGAAGGATAATGTTCAAGACGGTAAGCTGACTTAACAGAACTCTTCCAGCTAATACCTACATAAGGCCCTTCACCAACAGAACTTAAACGCTCTTTCCAATACTTAACCCGATCCAGGTCTGGTACAAGATAAGCCTCAGTTTTTTTGTTGTCCAAGACATTATCTATAAAATGTTTGTAAAGACTTCCCATTGGTAAGTGTAAATCAAAATCATCTCTTTTGGTATCAAGACTTCTATCTTCTGCTTTAACCTCTATGTTTGGAAATGAACGTGATAATAATGGCACTAGCTTGTCCTGACATTCAAGAGTGACGTGCTGAGCCTGAGTAGCCACAAGAGATAGGCAAGGTGACCAGTTCATTGTATCGCCAATACCTTGCTCAGACCATATTAATATTCTTTTACCGGTCAAGCTTGTTTGGCCGTCCCATAAAGGCCGTGGAAAATGACGGAAGGATGACAAAAAATTATCTGTTTTCCATCGCCATTCATATTCATCAAGTCCTTCTTTTATTCTATTACTATCAATAGATTGACCTGTATTAAGAAGTGAAAGGCCTAAATTCTTATGGGCTTCAGCAAAATCTTCTTTGATTAAAAGAACATTTTGAAATGAACTAATAGCCTCATTAATCTTTCCTGTTTTAGCATGAGATGCACCTAATATGTGCCATAAGAGATAAATATTTGAGTACTGCTTTGTTAGTGCGGTTGCTTGCTCAACAACAACTGAAAATTGTGCTTGATTATAAAGAATGACGAGTTTGTCGAGTATTTCTTGAGGCAAATTTTGAATATTATCTTTTTGACTTTGTTTTTTATCACTTGAGATATTTAAACCACTTCTGGCCCTATGATTTTGAGAGTGTCTATTTAAAATCATTTGATAGATTTCTATGGCTTTGTTGTAATTTCCCTTTTTGGAAAAAGAGTTTGCCTTAATCAAAAGATTGTCAATTGATAAATGATTCAATTATTATCCAATTTACTATTTGTGTGTTTATTAACTTCCATTTTCTAATGGATATTTTTTGCAAAATATAAGCCAATTACCATATTAAAATAATGATTAATTAATATTGAATTAATTAATTTTGAAGTAACTGCAGTACATTTTGTTGTGCTTTACCAGCTTGAGCGATCATGGCCATAGCTGATTGTTGTAAGATCTGAGCTTTAGTTAATCTTGCAGATTCTTTAGCGAAGTCAGCATCCTCGATTCTACCCCTAGAAGCGTTAGTATTCAAAGCTACATTTGATAAGTTATCCATAGCCTTTTCCATTCTGCTCATTAAGGCACCTAATTTAGCTCTCTCTTTATGTATTCTATCAAGAGATCTGTCTAAAACACGTAATGCATCAACTGAAGATTGTCTTGTTTTTACATTTACCCCAGATAACTTGTCTAATGAGGCTGCACCAGGTGACGCTTCAAATAAACCTTTACCATCCTCGCCAACAACTGTGAAACTGTTGCTTGATGACATTTCAAGTTGCCCAGTAACAATAACTGAATCTGCTGCTTTTACACCAATTGTTATATTTCCAGTTGTGGCAGCAGAGTTGACAACTTTTGTAATAGTCTTAAAAATTTGTCTTCCAGTAACTGTTTTGTTAGCCTCAGGACCTGTTATAACTTCAACTAAAGTCGTTCCATCCATTGCAGTTCCAGTTACTGTAAATGTTTTGGCACTTTCGTCGCTTCCACCACTTGTGACTGTAACTAATGCAGCTTGATTTGCTATAGTATTTAATTTACCAACTATAATGTCTGAAGCAACATTTCCGCTTGGTTTAACTTCACTGATTGTTCCATAAATTTTAGTACTTGTTACAAATCCCGCTGCATTAGCCACTGAAGGACCTGTTATAGTTTCTGATTGAGCATTACCATAAACATCTGTTCCAGTAACAAGAAATGTAATTCCACTTGTGTCTGCGTCACCTTGAATTGTTATAAATGAGTTAATGGTTTGAGTAGCATTTACTAAACTTAAAGCATTATTACCATATGAATCCAAAGCTTGTGTAGTTACAATTGCATTATCGTCAGTAACAGACCCTGGTCCTGATGCAAATGCTACTGGCACAGTATCTCCCACTTTACCACCAATTGTATTTACTGCAGAAAGTGTTGCACTTGCAAATATACCGTCTGGATCAGTTGTAGTTGCACTTGTATCTCCTAATGATACTGCATCTCCAGCTACAACTTCGTCATTGTCTAAACTAGTAACCATTAATACTCTTCTGGAACCAGTGGAAGTAGTATCACCAGCAAAGTTTACTGTACCTAGCTTTATATCATATCCTTCATTCTGTACCATTATAATTGAAGATTTATCGGTAGAAAGGGTAGCTGTAACGCCTGTAGTTGTTGTATAATTATTTATTGCATCTCTCAGATCAGATAAAACAGAACTAGACTCACTATTACTTAAATTAACATTTGCTGAAATAGTTGTTGCAGTAGTATTCTTTCCTTGAAGATCAAATGATAAACTTGTCTGTCCATTATATTCATCATCTAAAGTTTTAGCCTGTAGTTTAAGTTGTGTGGAAGCTATAGCGCTAACACCTGTAGAATCAAAAACTGCATTTACTGAAGTAGCTATATCTCTGACATTTGATCCAGCTGCTGCAGTTACAGAAGAACTTCCAAGAATACCATGTAAAGTAAAAGATTCTGCTTGAACTAAATTTGCTTCCGAAGTGTCTGACACAGCATATGCATTTAATGCCAAATTATCATTATCAACTGCACTATTAGCTATATCAGTTGTCTCTGTTCCCTGTGATTTTGCTTTAAATGCCCCGAGACTATCTAATCTCATTGAAGAAATTGACAATTGAGCAAACTCTCGCTCATGTGTTCCAATCTGAAATCTTCTATCTGCAAAAGACCCATCTAAGACAGCTATTTCATTAAAAGTAGTATCTCTGGTTACACGATCAAGTTCTGCTAACATTTGAATTACTTCTGCATCTAAGTAGGATCTTTCCTCAGCATTCATTACATCTGATGCAGATTGTATTGCTAATTCTCTTATTCTTTGAATAATAGCTGAAGATTCATCTAGTGCACCTTCAGTAACTTGTGCCATTGAAATTACGTCAGCGGCATTTCTTACAGATTGTTCTAATCCTTTTATTTGAGCAGTCATTCTGTCTGCGATTGCTGCACCAGCTGCATCATCTCCAGCATGATTTATACGTTTACCTGATGACAGACGTTCCATTGCCGAAGTCATATCTCGCTCTGTAGCATTCATTTTGTTGAGTGCAAACTGAGCTGCAGTACTAGAATTTACTGTTGGCATATTAATCTCCAATTTATTTTATCGGAAAAATACTGCAAATGTTATGCCAAAATTTTATAGTTTTATACTAAGCGATTTTTTCTATTGATTTTTTTAATTGTGAGAGATTTTTTGGAATTGCACTAATCATATTGTATCGCGTAACTATTTCATTATGAAAATATGATGGTGATAAAGAAGCCCTTGATCTTATAAAACTTTCGGTAAGTGAACCATTACTAGAGGTTTGATTATTGATATACACGTGTCTAATATAATTGGGTGGTACATTATTCAAAGATCTTTTAGTTACACCAGTTTCAGAGACTATTTTTTCATTTATTGGCATACTGTTTGCAGATAGACTTGAGCTTTCTTTCCTTAACGGTTTAGAAGCGTAGACCTCATTAATAGCATATGGGTTTTGTGAATTATTAACAATCATTTAGTGAGTTAAACATAAAAACTATAAAAAATCAAATTTTTGACACTTAATTATTAATAGTTGAATTATTATAATGACAAATAACGAATACATAAATGCATATAAAAAAACACAACAATCTTCTAATGCAGAGACATCTTCTCATGAAATAGTGAGAACTTTGATGAAAGAGTTAGTTAACTCAATGCAAAAGATTGTACTAGATATACAAGATGACAGATCAAAAAAAGTTGACAAATTTTTAGTAGACAAAGCTCGTGAAGAAAAAATTACTCAAAACAAATCAAAAAATTTGAGTAAATCACTATCTATTATATATGGTCTTCAAACGAGTTTGGATTTCGACAAAGCTCTGGAAATAGCTAATAATTTATTTCAGTTATATGAATATTGTCGTCAAGAAATCATAAAGGGCTTTAGTCAAAAAATTGAAGATGGCATTATAAAAGCAATTGATATTATAAAGCAAATAATGGAAGGATGGGAAGAAATACCATCTTCTGAGAAATAAAAATGAATACTGTTAATGAAGATTTAGATT
>CABXSI010000044.1 GCA_902514865.1 uncultured SAR116 cluster alpha proteobacterium | reverse complement strand
GTCAAACTATCCAGATACTAAAATTCACAACACTCTCCCAAAAATTCTTAAACATAGAGCTGATACTATCCCAGATACTGTTGCATTAAGAGATAAAGATTTAGGGATATGGAATGAGATAACTTGGAAGGAATATAATGATAAAGTATCTTATCTGGCACTGGGCCTTGAAAAAAGAGGTTTTAAAGCTGGAGATGTTATTGGCCTAATTGGAGATAATAAACCATCTTGGTTATTTTTTGAGCTTGCCGCCCAAGCAGTTGGAGGAATGAGCTTAGGTATTTACAGAGATACTCTTGATGAAGAAGTTGGTTATTTAATGAATGATGCAAAAGTTAACTTTGTTTATGCTGAAGACCAAGAACAAGTAGATAAAATACTTACCATCAAAAGACCTAAAAATAATCAAATTAAAATATTTTATAACGATAGTCGTGGTCTTAAAGAATTAAATGACCCAAATATTACTGACATGCTTATATTAATCAATGAAGGTGAAGCATTAGTAGCTAAGCATCCTGAAAAATATAATAAAATGATAGATAAAATTTCAGGTGAACAAAATGCAATTTTATGCACAACATCCGGAACAACATCTAACCCTAAATTAGCGATGTTACCTGGAGGTAAGTTTGTTGAACATGTAATAAGATATTTAAATGTTGATCCTAAAACGATAAACGACGAATATGTGTCCGTGCTACCATTTCCTTGGATAATGGAACAAACATATGGGGTTGGTTTTAATATTGTTGCCGGTATGAAAGTTAACTTTCCTGAGCGCCCTGAAACTGCAATGGAGGACATGCGTGAAGTAGGCCCTACATTTATGCTTGGAGCACCTAGATTGTGGGAACAAATTGCTGCTGATATGCGTTCTAGAATACTAGACGCTCCTAAAATCACACAATGGCTTTTTAATGTAATGGTAGAAAGGGGCTTAAAGGCAGTTGATCAAGGAAAAAGAGATTTTCTTGCTGACAAACTACTATTCTCATCTTTAAAAGATAGACTTGGCTTTAGTAAAATTACTTCTGCTGCAACTGGAGGATCTGCAATCGGTCCTGAAACCTTTAAGTTTTTTTTAGCTATGGGTATTCCACTAAGACAACTTTATGGACAAACAGAACTAATGGGAGCATACACACTCCAAGATATTCCAAGAGGCACAATGGATTGTGAAACTGTAGGTGTTCCTTTTCCTGATTGTGAAATTAAAATTATGGATCCAGACCCTAACGGCTTGGGAGAAATTATCACAAAACATCCTAGTATGTTTTCTGGATATTTTAATAATCAAAAAGCATATAAAGACACTATTAAAAAAGGTTGGATGTATACTGGTGATGCTGGTTACTTTGATGAAAAAGGAAGGTTAAATGTACTTGATAGAGTAAATGATATTGCCATCAAATCAGATGGTGTTAAATTTTCTCCACAAAACATAGAAAATAAACTTAAGTTTTCACCTTATGTTGGTGAAGCAGTCATTATTGGATCTGAAAAACCTTACTTAACTGCAATTATATGCATAAGATTTTCAATTGTTTCAAAATTAGCAGAGAAATGGCAATTAGCATTTACGTCATATACTGGATTAGCTGCAGACAAAAAAATATATGCTCTTATTGAAGAAGAAATTTCAAAAGTAAATGAGCAACTACCAGATAATACTAAAATTGCAAAATTCTTGTTGTTGTTTAAAGAATTAGAAGCTGATGACGGCGAGTTAACAAGAACAAGAAAAGTACGAAGAAGTGTTATTAATACTAGATATAAAGATATTATAAAAGATTTGTATTTAGATAAAAATACAGCCTCTATTAATACTGAGTTTACCCTAGAGGATGGAAGAAAAAGTAAAATCAGCGCAACCATGGAAATTAGGCATTTAATTAAAACAACAGATTTAAATATTAAAAAATCCCCACATAAAGTTAAAAAATCTAGTAAGGGCAAAAAATAAATGAGCTTAAAAGATTTAAAAGATATACCTTATGGTAAGACCGCAATAGAACTCAAAAATATTTTTCTAGCCTTTGGCGGTGTTAAAGCATTAACGGATGTTTCATTTGACGTTAAAAAAGGAGAAGTATTTGCAATTATAGGTCCAAATGGGGCTGGTAAATCTTCAATGTTAAATGTTATTAATGGCTTTTATAAGCCTACCAGCGGTACCATAAATTTTGCAGGTACGGATAGAGGTGAAATGGAACCAGAATTTGCAGCCAAAAGCGGTATTGCAAGAACTTTTCAAAATATTGCTCTTTTTAAGGGAATGAGTACACTAGACAATTTAATGACTGGCAGATTGTTAAAACAAAAGCAAAATTTTTTAATGCAAGCGCTTTATTTTGGTCCAGCAGAAAAAGAAGAGGAAGAACATCGTGAAAAAGTTGAACGAGTGATAGATTTCCTTGATTTACAATCGATTAGACGTACTCCTGTCGGGTCACTTCCTTATGGTTTACAAAAAAGAGTTGAACTTGGAAGAGCTTTAGCTATGGAGCCAGAAATACTTTTACTTGATGAACCTATGGCTGGAATGAACGTAGAAGAAAAACAGGATATGAGTAGGTTTGTGTTAACAGTCAACAATGAATTGAAAACAACTATAGTTCTAATTGAACATGATATGGGTGTTGTTATGGATATCTCTGACAGAATTGTGGTCCTAGACTATGGAAAAAAAATTGGATCTGGTTTACCTAATGAAATTAGAAGCAATAAGGCAGTAATCGATGCTTATTTGGGAGTGGCTGAAGATGAGTAAGGAATGTGATTTATGAGTGTTGAGTTATTAAATTTTATTGAGACTGTACTTAACGGGTTAATGTCTGGGGTAATGTATTCATTAGTTGCTCTGGGTTTTGTTTTGATTTTTAAAGCATCAGGTGTTTTTAATTTTGCTCAGGGCGTTTTTGCTCTTTTTGCTGCTCTTACTCTTGTTGGCTATCAAACAGGTCAAGTTCCGTTTGCTCATTTAATAAATGAGCTTTTTGGAACAAATTATCACAACTGGTATGCATCAATGCCAAATTTTTTAGCTATCATTTTGACTATGATTACAATGATTGCTTTGGCGTGGATTATAGAACGGCTCGTTCTTAAGCATCTTGTAAATCAGGATCCTATAATTTTGTTTATGGCTACAATTGGCTTGGCTTTTGCTCTAGAAGGTGTTGGAGATTTAATGTGGGGTTCCGATGTGAAGGTTTTAGATGTTGGAATACCAAGTGGGGGATCAATATGGTTGGAAGAGGCTACAATAGGACTTGCAGCTGAAGGTAGTGATTATTATGGAATGTATATTGATGTTCTGAATGTTTGGGCAACTGTAATTGCTGTGATCTTGGTTATTACATTAGCTCTTTTTTCTCAATATACTAAAACTGGAAGAGCTTTAAGAGCAGTAGCTGATGACCATCAAGCTGCTTTGTCGGTTGGTATTTCTCTTAGAACAATTTGGATACTTGTTTGGGCAATTTCAGGGTTTATTGCTATGGTAGCTGGTATTATGTGGGGAACTGAGTCTGGTGTACAATTTTCTCTATCTCTTATTGCATTAAAAGCTTTACCAGTTCTTATATTAGGTGGTTTTACTTCCATTCCAGGCGCAATTATTGGAGGACTATTAATTGGTGTCGGTGAAAAACTAGCCGAAATTTACATTGGTGGATACTTCGAAACAGGAGCATTAGAAAATTGGTTTGCCTATGTTATGGCATTAGTATTTTTATTATTTCGTCCACAAGGCTTGTTTGGCGATAAAATTATCGAGAGGGTTTAAGTTCTATGCTTTACAAAGAAACTGGTCAGTATAAGTCTACATACAAATCAGACCATGCTATATTTCCTCTAATACAGGACAAAATTGCTTTTAGCACTTTGATGTTCATTGCCTTTTTAATAATTCCTTTTGTTATTAACAGTTATTGGGAAAAAGCAATTCTAGTTCCATTCTTAATTTTTTCTCTTGCAGCAATAGGTCTTAATATTTTGACGGGATATTGTGGGCAAGTTTCTCTTGGAACTGGAGGATTTATGGCAGTAGGAGCATTTTCGACCTACAAAATAATGACCTATTTTCCTGATTTAAATATAATGATAATTATTTTAATTTCAGGTCTTATAACTGCTGCTGTTGGAATCCTTTTTGGGTTACCTTCATTACGGATAAAAGGTTTTTACTTAGCTGTTGCTACACTTGCATCTCAATTTTTTCTTGTATGGCTTTTTAATAAAGTTCCATGGTTTTATAATTACTCTGATACTGGTCAAATAACTGTATCAGAGAGGTTAATGTTTGGTGTACCGGTTACTGGGGCTACCGCTCCTCCGTATGCCACATACTTATTTTGTCTTATTTTAGTAGTTTTACTTGGGTTTGCTGCTAAAAACTTAATTAGAAGCAAAATGGGAAGATCTTGGATGGCCATAAGAGACATGGATATTGCGGCAGAAATTATTGGGGTCCCCCCGCTTAAAACTAAGTTATCTGCATTTGCAATAAGTTCTTTTTATATTGGTGTGGCTGGTGCTTTATATTTTGCTGTTTTTCTAGGAGCAATAGAAGTAACAGAGTCATTTGACATTATGACAATTTCATTTCCAGTATTATTCATGATAATTATTGGGGGACTTGGTTCTATGCTAGGTTCATTCTTAGGTGCAGCTTTTATTGTAACACTCCCAATTGGTTTAAAATTTATTATGGTTGACTTAGTTGGCCTGTCAGCAGTAACAGCCAAGCATTTTGAAATAACAATCTGGGGATTGTTAATGATTATTTTTCTAATTGTAGAGCCTCACGGCCTTGCAAGACTTTGGTCTATCGCAAAAGAAAAGTTAAGACGATGGCCTTTTCCCTACTAAATGGTATTTAGTAGATCATATTAATTTTATCTCTAAGGGAGGATCTAATGAGAATAAAACAACTTTTGATTGGAATAACAGCTTCCGTTATTGCTATTTCTAGTTATGTAGAAATTGCAGTAGCTGATCTAAAATTTCCAATGTTGGTTTACAGAACAGGAGCATATGCACCTAATGGTATTCCAAACGCTGATGGTTTTGTAGATTACTACAAAATGATAAATGCTAGAGATGGCGGTATTGGTGGCGAGAAAATTTTACACCCTGAGTGTGAAACTGGTTATAAGACACAAGTTGGAGTTGAGTGTTATGAAAAAAACAAAAAAGATGCCATGGTATTCCAACCAATGTCTACGGGTATTACATACCAATTAATTCCTAAAGCAACAGCTGACGGTGTTACTGTGTATTCAACAGGATACGGAAGAACATCTGCAGCCAACGGTAAAGTTTTTAAATGGATATTTAACGCCCCTGTTACATACTGGGATGGAGCTTCCATTGCTGTAAGACATATATTGAAGAATAATCTTGGTAATATCAAGGGTAAGAAAATTGCACTTGTTTATCATAACTCTGCATATGGTAAAGAACCTATCAGAACTCTACAAACCCTAAGTAAAAAGCATGGCTTTAAGCTAATGTTATTACCTGTTGACCATCCTGGACAAGAGCAAAAAGCTACTTGGTTAAAAATACGTAAAGCTCGACCTGATAACGTCCTTATGTGGGGATGGGGTGTGATGAACCAAGTTGCTGTTAAGTCTGCTGCATCTATTAAGTTTCCAATGGATAAATTTATTGGAATTTGGTGGTCTGGTTCTGAAAATGATGTTTTACCAGCTGGGCAAGGTGCACATGGTTATAAGTCTCTAACTTTTAATGCTCCCGGCGATTCTTATCAAGTACATAAAGATATCAAGAAATATGTTCATGATAAGGGAGAAGCTTCTGGTGACGGATCTCACTTTGGAACAGTCTTATACAATAGAGGGTTATTCCAAGCAATGGTTCAAGTTGAAGCTGCTGTGGTTGCACAAAAAATTCACGGCACATCAAAGATTACACCTGCTATGTATAGAGATGGTATGGAAGCAGTTAACTTAAGTGCTAAGAGAATGGAAGAATTAGGTTTCAAAGACTTTGCTCCTCCATTTAAAAATACTTGTGAAAATCATGGTGGTAGTGGACTTGCTGCAGTTCAACAATGGGATGCTAAAGCTAAAAAGTGGAACATGATTACTGAGTATATGTACGGTGACTCTGACGTGGTTCAAAAGTTAATTGCAGAAGACTCTTCTAAATATGCTGCTGAGCAAAAAATTGCTGAGCGTTGTAACTAAAATAATTGAGAGCCTAATAGTATTAGGCTCTCTTTTACATATAGGAAAATGAAATGGATGACATTAAAGTAACTAAAAATAAAAAGTCTAGTACTGTAGAAGATATTTTAATAGTTAATAATATAGAGGTTGTTTACAGCCATGTTATTCTTGTTTTGAAAGGTGTAAGTTTAAAAGTCAAAAAGGGAGGAATAACAGCTTTACTTGGCGGTAATGGTGCTGGGAAAAGTACAACTCTAAAATCCATATCAAATTTATTAGCTTCAGAAAGAGGGGAAGTTACGAAAGGTTCTGTAACATTTAGTAATCAATATATACATGATCTTGATCCGGCCCAATTAGTTAAAAGGGGCGTCATTCAGGTTATGGAAGGAAGACATTGCTTTGAACATTTGACAGTTGAAGAAAATTTACTTACCGGCGCTTATACTAGGAGTAACAACAAAGAAGTTAAAGACGACTTAGAAAGAGTATATAACTACTTCCCAAGACTACGTGATAGAAGAACTTCTTTAGCAGGATACACTTCTGGTGGTGAACAACAAATGATAGCTATTGGAAGAGCTTTGATGGCCCATCCGACAATGATATTATTAGATGAACCATCTATGGGTTTAGCCCCTCAACTTGTTAAACAAATATTTGAAATTGTTGCTGAAATAAATAGAAAAGAAGGTGTAACTATTTTATTAGCAGAACAAAATACTAACGTAGCACTTCAGTACGCAGAATATGCCTATATTTTAGAAAATGGTCGGGTTGTCATGGAAGGTTCTGCAGAGTCAATGAGAGATAATGAAGACGTAAAAGAATT
>CABXSI010000043.1 GCA_902514865.1 uncultured SAR116 cluster alpha proteobacterium | reverse complement strand
ATCCAGATAGAGCAGCTGGTAGGATTTTAGATATGGGCGATGTCGTTTCATTAGTTGAGAAAGCAGCCGAAACTATTGCCGAAGAAGATGCTGCCCACATGATGAAAAGAATGTCTCAAGGCAGTTTTGATATGAACGATATGTTAAAGCAAATTGGACAACTTAAAAAAATGGGTGGTTTAGGTGGTGTTATGTCAATGCTACCTGGCATAGGTAAACTACAGAAACAAATGGCAGCAAATAATTTCAACGATAAAGCTATTTCAAAACAAGAAGCTATTATTTACTCAATGACTAAGAAGGAAAGAATTAATGTTGGTCTTTTAAATGCTTCACGTAGAAAGAGAATTGCGTTTGGATCAGGGACGGCTGTTTCTGATGTAAATAGACTTGTAAAACAGCAACAAGATATGGCCCGTATGATGAAAAAAATGGGTAAAATGGGTGGCCTAGGTGGTTTAAAAAATATGATGTCTTCTTTAGGGGGTGGAAGCTCGAATTCAGAACAAGTTTCAGAAAGTCAATCTCCAGTTATGGATGCAAATAAGATGGCTGAATTTCAAAAAATGATGGGTGGAAATATGCCTAATTTAGGAAATATGGCGAATAGGTTTGGTGGTGCTGGTTTACCTGGTTTGGGGGGGAAACCGTCAAGGAAAAAACGATAAACTTAATTAATTTTATATAAGGAAAAAAAATGGCGTTAAAAATTAGATTATCTAGGGGTGGAGCTAAAAAGAGACCTTTTTACAAAATTGTAGTTGCTGAGGCTTTATCTCCACGAGATGGAAAGTTTATTGAAAGATTAGGTTCTTACAATCCAATGGTGGCTAAAGATCATGCAGAAAGACTGGTGTTGGATGTAGAAAGAGTAAAATACTGGATATCAAAAGGAGCTCAGCCTACTCTGAGGGTTGCTAAAATGTTGTCCTCAGACGGTTTGGTAAAAGCACCAGTTATAAGAGACCAGCCTATCAAAAGTGCTCCAGGGAAGAAAAGAAAAGAAAGAGAGGCAGAGGTAGCTGAAAAATTAGCTTCAGCAGCAGAAGCACCAGCTGAAGAGGCACCAGCTGTAGAAGCACCAGCTGAAGAGGCACCAGCAGCAGAAGCACCAGCTGAAGAGGATAAAAAAGAATAAATAAATTTTGTCTGATAAAAATTTTTTAGAAATAGGGCTCTTTGTAGGAGTTATAGGTATTAAAGGAGAAGTGAAACTTAAAAGTTATACTGAAGTTCCTGAAAATCTTTTTTCTTATAAAGCGTTTTATTTAGACAATTCTAATAAACCAATAAATTTAACATTTATCAGAAAAGTTAAACAAAATTTTATCTGTAAAATTGAAAATATTACCACACGAAATGATGCAGAAAAATTAAGAGGTTTAAAATTATTTATTAAGAGAGATCAATTATCAACACTTGGAGATGATGAGTTCTATCAAGTAGATTTATTAGGTTTTCAGGTTTATAACTTAAATCGAGATAGTTTAGGTGAAATTATTACTTTCAACGACTTTGGTGGTGGTTTGTTAATAGAAGTAAAAAAAAATGATAACAAATTTTATTTGCCTATGAGTTCAGATTTTTTGGAAGACATTAATTATGTGGAACGAGAGGTTGTATTAAACTTAGATCTTAATTTTATAAAAGATTAACAAGAGGAGTTTTTTGTGTGGAATGCAACTGTTCTAACATTGTTTCCAGAAATGTTTCCTGGAACCTTAGGTAGTTCTTTGGCAGGTAAGGCTCTAGAAAATGGTTTATGGAACCTTAATGCAATCAATATCAGGGACTTTGCAAACAATAAAAATGGTAAAGTTGATGACGTTCCATTTGGTGGTGGACCAGGAATGGTTATAAACGCTGAAGTTCTTGACAAAGCTTTGTCATCAGCCTCTGCAGAAGGAGGACCAAGAATATATCTGTCACCAAGAGGAATAAAATTTGACCAGGCATTTGCAAAAAATTTGTCTAAAGAACAAGGTGCCATATTTATTTGTGGTAGATATGAAGGAGTGGATGAAAGGTTTTTAATATATAATAATGTCATTGAAGTAAGTATAGGTGACTTCATTTTGTCTGGTGGCGAAATAGGTGCTCAATTAATGATTGATGCCACAGTTAGACTTCTTCCAAATGTGATTGGAAATTCCACAGGGTTAGTTGAGGAAAGTTTTGAAAATAATTTGTTAGAGTATCCATTATATACCTACCCTAGAGTTTGGAATGAGCTTGAAGTTCCAGAGGTGTTGCTCTCAGGGGATCATAAAAAAATAAAAAAGTGGAAAACTGAAATGTCAGAAAAACTAACTAAATCTAAGAGACCGGACCTTTGGACTAAATATATAAAATCTTAACTAGAAAAAAAATTATTAATTTGCTATGAGTATGTTTCACGAAAGGGTAATAAAATGAACGTTATTGATAAAATTGAAAAAGATCAGATGGATAAAATTGCTTCAGAAAGATCTATCCCAGAATTTGGTGCAGGTGATACTATAAAAGTTGACGTCAAAATTGTAGAAGGTGATAAGGAGAGAATACAAGCCTTTGAGGGATTATGTATTGCTCGTAGTGGTGGAGGATTAAACGAAAGCTTTACAGTTAGGAAAATCTCATATGGCGAGGGTGTTGAAAGAATATTTCCAATTTTCTCACCAAAGATTGCAGCAATCACAGTCCTTAAGAGAGGAAAAGTTAGGAGAGCTAAACTATACTATCTAAGAGATAGAAGGGGTAAATCAGCACGCATTGTTGAGAAAATTCAAGTAAATAAAAAGGAAAATAGTCCAAAGGTTGCAAAGTCCGAAATCAAAGAGACTTCAGACGAAAAAACTTCATAAATCGCTAACTAGAAACTTTTTTTCACTTACTCAACATTTTTAAATTGATTTCCAACTTTATGGAGATAAAAAATGAAACCTAAAACACTTTTTGACAAGATTTGGGATCACCATCTTATTGATACCCAGGAAGATGGTGCGTCATTAATATATATAGATAGGCATTTAGTTCATGAAGTGACTAGTCCTCAAGCTTTTGAAGGATTAAGGTTATCTGGAAGGACTGTTAACTCACCAAAAAGAACCCTTGCAGTAGCTGATCATAACGTCCCTACAACCGACAGAGCTGGTGGAATAGATGAAGAGGAATCACGAATCCAAGTTGAAGCATTAGACAAAAATGTTGAAGATTTTGGTATCCCTTATTTTAATATGATGGACGAAAGACAGGGTATTGTTCACGTTATAGGACCTGAGCAAGGTTTTACCCAGCCAGGAATGACAATAGTTTGTGGAGATAGTCATACCGCTACGCATGGAGCTTTTGGTGCTCTTGCTTTTGGGATTGGAACATCAGAGGTTGAACACGTTTTAGCTACACAAACCTTAATACAAAAGCCAGCTAAGAATATGCTTATTAATTTAGAAGGAGAGCTTCAATCTGGCGTTTCTGCAAAAGACCTTGTCCTTGCCATAATTGGTGAAATTGGAACAGCTGGTGGAACAGGTCATGTTATAGAATATTCAGGAGAGGCCATAAAAAAACTATCCATGGAAGGTAGAATGACAGTATGCAATATGTCCATAGAAGCAGGTGCCAGGGCTGGAATGGTAGCGCCTGATCAAGTTACATTTGATTATTTAAAAGAAAAACCGATGTCACCTAAAGGCAATGATTGGGACCTTGCCCTTGAATGGTGGAAGTCATTGCCTTCAGACGAGGGTGCCTTTTATGATAAAAGAATAACTATAGATGCTACAAAAATAAAACCTACTGTAACTTGGGGGACAAGCCCTGAAGACGTGGTATCTATTGATGGCTTTATTCCAGATCCAAATAAAATCAAAGATGACGATGCTCGAGTAAAAGTTGAAAGATCACTTGAATATATGGGTTTGAAAGGTGGCCAAAAAATTTCTGAAGTTGAAATTAATACAGTTTTCATTGGTTCCTGTACTAACTCTAGAATAGAAGACTTGAGATCGGCTGCCAGAATTATTGAGGGAAAAAAAGTAAAACAGGGCATTAGAGCTATGGTTGTTCCGGGTTCAGGATTAGTTAAAGCTCAAGCTGAAGAAGAAGGGCTTAACTTAATGTTTACAGAGGCAGGTTTTGAATGGAGAGAGCCTGGTTGTTCAATGTGTTTGGCGATGAATGAAGATAAACTTCAGCCTGGAGAAAGATGCGCCAGTACCTCTAATAGAAATTTTGAAGGTAGGCAGGGAAAAGGTGGAAGAACCCATCTGGTAAGCCCTGAAATAGCAGCAGCTTCTGCAATAACTGGAAGATTAACGGATTGTAATTCAATAAGCTAATTGTTTTAAGAGGGTATATCATGGAAAAATTTATTAATCTAAAAGGTATAGCTGCACCTTTTAATTTTATAAATGTTGATACTGACAAAATAATACCTAAACAATTTTTAAAGACAATTAAGAGAACAGGTTTAGGTAAACATCTTTTTGATGAGATGAGGTTTAATGACGATGGCACCGAAAAGAAAGACTTTGTATTGAACGAAGAACCTTATAGATCTAGCAATATTATTGTTGCAGGTGATAACTTTGGGTGTGGCTCAAGTAGAGAGCATGCGCCTTGGGCTTTATCTGATTTTGGTATAAAATGTATAATATCTACTTCATTTGCAGATATTTTCTATAATAATTCTTTCAAAAACGGCCTTCTGCCTATTAAAGTAACAGCTGATCAAAGAGAAGCTCTAATGGCTGATGCAAAAGATAAAGAAAATCCTGAACTAGAAATAGATCTTCCGTCACAGGAGATTAGAAGACCAAATGGAGCTGTTATTAATTTTGAAATAGATCCATTTAGAAAAAAATGCCTTCTTGAGGGTTTGGACGATATTGGCTTAACAATGAAAAAATCTAATGAAATTGAAAACTTTGAAACTAAAATGTCTTCTGAAAGACCATGGTTATAATAAAAAATAAAAGCTAGGAAAAGTAATGTCATCAAATAGAACATTAATGGTTTTACCTGGGGATGGAGTTGGTCCTGAGGTTATAAACGAAACATTAAGAGTAGTTGATTGGTTAGCAAAAAATAAAAATGTAAGCTTTAATATCAAAGAAGGACTTGTTGGAGGAGCTTCTTATGATAAAAATGGAACTCCTCTTACAGATGAAACTCTGGCAGATACTATGGATGCAGATGCAGTTTTATTTGGGGCTGTTGGAGGACCAAAATACGATGGTGTAGAATTCGAAAAAAGACCAGAAAACGGTCTCTTAAGATTAAGAAAAGAAATGGATTTATTTGCCAATCTAAGACCGGCCATGGTTTTCCCAGCTTTAGTCGATGCCTCTTCACTTAAGCCAGAAATAATTTCTGGGTTAGATATATTAATATTGAGAGAATTGACAGGTGGTATTTATTTTGCTGAGCCACGTGGAATTGATGAAATTAATGCAGAGCTAAAAAAAGGATATGATACTAACTTATATACTACCCCTGAAATTGAAAGAATTGGAAGAGTAGCTTTTGACATGGCAAGGGCAAGAAATGGAAAAGTTACCTCCGTTGAAAAGGCTAATGTTATGATGTCAGGTGTTTTGTGGCGAGAAGTAATGATAAATCTTCATAAAAAAGAAGGTGCTGGGATTGATATGCATCATATGTATGCAGATAATTGTGCGATGCAATTAGTAAGAGACCCTAATCAATTTGACGTAATAGTAACCGATAACTTATTTGGAGATATTTTGTCTGATTGCGCAGCTATGTTAACTGGTTCACTTGGCATGCTACCATCCGCAAGTTTAGGATCAGTTGATAAAAACACTGGAAAGAGATATGCCATGTATGAGCCAGTTCATGGATCAGCTCCTGACATAGCAGGTAAAGGATTGGCTAACCCTTTAGCCGAGTTACTAAGTTTATCAATGTTATTGAGATATTCCTTTGATATGAAAGAAGAAGCGGACTTAATCGATAAAGCTGTTTCAAAAGCTTTAGACGCAGGACCAAGGACGCCAGATATAATGGCCAAAGGAAGAGAAAAAGTTGGAACTAAAGGAATGATGGACTTAGTTATACATAAATTAGAGGAATTAACTAAATAAATGGCTTATAATGTTGCTGTAGTTGGTGCAACTGGCGCCGTTGGAAGAGAAATGCTTCAAACTTTGTTTGAAAGAAAGTTTCCAGTAAAAAATGTTTATGCGTTAGCTTCTAAATCATCCATTGGAAAAGAAGTCTCTTATGGAGATGACAAAATTTTAAAAGTTAAGTCTGTTGATGATTTTAATTTTGAAAATGTGGATATAGCTCTTTTTTCAGCAGGTTCCAATATTGCTAAAAAATTCGGTCCAGTTGCAGGAAATAAAGGTTGTATAGTTATTGATAATTCTTCTTGTTTCAGAATGGATGATGAGGTTCCCCTAATAGTTCCTGAGGTTAATCCCGAGGCTATCAATAATTATAATAAAAAAAATATTATAGCTAACCCTAACTGTTCTACTATTCAGTTAGTTGTTGCGTTAAAGCCAATTCATAAAAAATTTGAAATATCTAGAGTGGTTGTTTCGACCTATCAGGCTGTTTCTGGTGCTGGAAAACCAGCTATGGATGAATTATTTAATCAAACAAAAGGTGTATTTGTGCATGATCAGGCAACACCTGAACAATTTACAAAAAAAATAGCTTTCAACGTTATACCACATATTGATATTTTTATGGATGACGGATTTACAAAAGAAGAATGGAAAATGAATGTTGAAACAAAAAAAATACTAGACCCTAATATTAATTTAGTTGCACATTGTGTTAGAGTTCCTGTCTTTATAGGTCATAGCGAAGCTGTTTTCGTTGAATGTAAAAAAGATATTGATGAAAGACAAGTAAGAAACTTATTACGGGATGCTAATGGGATTACAGTTGTTGACCATAGAGCTGATGAGGGTTATGTGACACCTGTAGAGGTTGCTGGTGAGGACGATGTTTATATAAGTCGTATAAGAAAAGATCCGTCAGTTAAAAATGGAATAGCTTTTTGGTGCGTGGGAGATAATTTAAGA
>CABXSI010000042.1 GCA_902514865.1 uncultured SAR116 cluster alpha proteobacterium | reverse complement strand
TCTTAAGTTTATATCTTCATGACCTTCAATGTCTTCAATTTCAGTGTAAAAATCATCTAGATAAAAAACACCATCAATTTCAAACATGTTGTCGATTGTTGCTAATGGAGTATCAATAGATAAGTACGTTTTATTATTATCTGTATCTTGTCTTAGGTTAAATTGATTTTTTACGATATTGATGTCATTGCTAAAACCATAATTTTCAATACTTATCTCATCATCATTATCAAAGCCAGTTATTCTTGCAAATTTATCATACAGTAAATTACTTTTTGTAACCGTATCAAAATAAGTTTGAGTCTCTAAACTAAAATGGTCTTCGCTGCCACTCCCTTTGAAGAAATGTAATATTGAGTCTGAAAATTTTATTTGTTCGACATTAAAAATTTTGTCAATGCCACCTCGACTTAAATGTGTGTCTTGGATTAAGATTTCTTCATCAGAAACTGTAATATTAAATTCTGATCTTGAACCGAGAGTAATTAGCGTATCTTCTCCTTCTCCACCATCTATGTGGTCATTTCCGGAGCCACCATATATTTCATCATTACCGTCTGATGAAAAAATTTCATCGTTACCTTTACCACCATATATTACGTCTACGCCAGATGACCCATAAATACTATCATCTCCAGCACCAGCAAATGTCTGAGCAAAAGCTTCATGAATAAAAATATTTTCTGAACTATTTGAATAATTATTTATAAGGTTTGACGTAACCCCAAAATCAATATCTCTTTTAGTTTCGTTTTCAAGATTGACATAATAAAAAGAAGGATCTTTTAACTCACTAATAGCTTCTGCATAAGCATTTAAATCAATGAAATTATAATTTTGATATGATGGTGTTACGCCTGAGATTTGATATACATTTTCATTGTCTCCATCATAAACACTTGATGAATTACTTGCTAAAATACTTTCAACTTCTTCGACCGTTAACTTTCTATTTAATTGTTCCTCAGCAATTTGTTGAATTAAAGCTATACCGCCAGCAACGTAGGGTGATGCCATGCTTGTTCCTTGTGTAACAAAATATTGCCCATCACCAGATGCAGAAGTTATAAATCCTCCTGGAGCCATCAAATCTAATTGTTCTGCATCTCTATTACTAAACCAAAAAATTGAATTGTCAGGAATTAAATCAATCCAAATTTCAGAGTCGTAATTCGTACCAAAATAACTATTTGCACCACCAGGATTTTCTGCATTAAGTGCAGTAGCTCCAACCGAAATAACCCCATCAATAGCAGATAAATATGATATGCCCTGATAACTATTTGATATTATAGTTTCATATGAAGAATTGTTGTTTGTTGAAAGAAAATTTCCAACATCCATATAACTATTGCCAGAGGCCGCAACAGTAACAATCCCTATATTGTTTAACGTTTGTATTTCGTCATAAAATCCAAAAAAATCATTAAAAAATGAGCTATTGTCATTTACTTCATGTTGAACAAATAATCCCCCACCTAAGGACATATTAACTACATCTATGCTGTATTTATTTGTATTCTCTATAGTCCATTGGAGAGCTTGTTCAATCGACGAAAAACTCCCACTTCCAGAAAAAGAATCAAGAACTTTTAATGCAATAATATTTGCACCTGGGGCAATGCCAGAATATAAATCATCAGATGAAGCAGATATGCCTGCAACATGAGAACCATGATCGGTTGTACTTATGTAATCAACTGCTTGACCAGGGACAAAACTCTCGAATGCAATTATTCTGTCAGATATACCATCGCCATTATTATCGGGTCCAAATGCAGGGTGATCTAAATCTATACCAGTATCTATTATGACTATTGTCTGACCAGTGCCATCAACATGAGAAAAATCACTATTAGCAAAATCAAATGTTAAAGGATCAGTCAAATTTGAAGACCCTTTTGAATAAGAAGAAAGAATAAAAGCATCATCAATGATAACTTTGTCTATTGTGTTACTTATAGATTTTGTTGAGCTACTAATATTAAAATTACTATTTGGAAAAGTCATAACTTGACCATAATCAAGACTCAACCCAATTTTATATTGTCCAGGGTTTAATTCTGCAAACTCATAATAACCATAAGAATCTGATATGGTTTTACTTTCAAAATTATCAAATTGACCGTTCTGATTTTGATCAATAAAAACTTCAATATTTGAAAAGTAATTCTCAGTAATATCAAAAAATGAATTTTTATTAAAATCATTCCAAATTCTTCCACTTATAGACAATGACGTATCATCATCTACAATGTTTATCGATCCAAAAATATCATTTGTATTTATGACTTTGTTAAAGAGAGGGTCATAAGAAAATGAGTTGATTTGCAGATATGTGTTTTTATCTCCAGAGATCACTTCATCATTTGTTAGTGACAATTCAATCGTTTGAATATCATCCCAATTTGTTTCATCAAACACTAATGATGTTTTGTCTAAATTTAATAACCTTAAGGGATCACTTATATTAATTGTAACCTGTTCGATTGGCTGTTTGTTTAGTTTTATAGAAAGGCTAGAACTATCTCCATTTTCTATAATGGTTTTGTTTGAAATTGAAATATCTATTGGGTTTTCTAATTTCAGGTCTATCGTTTGATCTAAAAATTGAATTTTTTCAATGTTAATTAGATCAATGGAGGCATTAGAGTATTCATTATTAAGGTGATCAAAACTTAATCTATAGCCATTACCGGTGCCATCTAAATTAACTGATTCATAATTCTCAAATATTAAAAGTGTATCATCTCCTTCACCACCATCAATAACATCACTTCCACCACCACCATCTATAATTTCATCTAGATTTGTTCCATTAATTTGATCATCAGTTTGATCTCCTAAAATTAATGTATTCTCATAAAACCCATAATGATCAAAAAACTGGTCATTGGAAATAACAGTACTTTTACTTATTTCAACTTCATTATCTAGTAATTTAATTTTTTCAATGCCAAAAACTTTTGATGGCTGTCCATAATATTCAGAACTTTCTTCAAAAGAGATAATTCTTGTTAAACCGTTTAATGTATCAATTTGAATATTTTTATCATTTTCAAAAATATAAAGGGTATCTTCTCCAAAACCTCCATCTATTTTATCTTCACCACCAATTCCATCAATTCTTTCATTAGCATCAGAGGCAATTAAAAAATCATCACTTGTAGTTCCAAAAATAATATCTTCATCAGAATTAATTAAAACTATGTCAATTTGGCCATTATAAAAACTGACTAATTCAACATCTTCAGCTCTTAAGATAACGTCTCCATATTTATTAAAATATTCAGAAGGTTTAACACTCAATATATCATCTATAATATTCCAATTAAAATTACTTACAGAATCATTAATTGTTATCTCATCAGTACCAGTGAAACCTCTAAAGATGTCATTTCCACCCTCATAAAGAAATTGATCGTTGTTTTCCGTACCTAATAGAACATCATTATAGATTGTTCCTCTGATAAGTGTTGTGTTATCTGATTCATCATCTAAAACATCAATGGTAAAACTCTGGGCATTCGTACTGCCATCTGAACTTAAAGCCTTGACCGTTATCATGTGACTTGTATTTGTCTCATAATCAACCAACGATGCATTACTTAACGTTACAACACCACTTGTTTCATCAATCGCAAAACGTCCATTAGAGTTATCACTTAAACTGTAGCTTACACTATTGTTAACCGTATCAAGATCTTCTGCAAAAGCTGTAATACCAACAGATGTTCCATTAACCGCATTCTCACCTATCGCATTAGCATCACTATTTATATCTATAGGCTTCGAGACGTAATAATCATTGTTATCTGATTCATCATCTAAAACATCAATGGTAAAACTCTGGGCATTCGTACTGCCATCTGAACTTAAAGCCTGGACCGTTATCATGTGACTTGTATTTGTCTCATAATCAACCAACGATGCATTACTTAACGTTACAACACCACTTGTTTCATCAATCGCAAAACGACCATTAGAGTTATCACTTAAACTGTAGCTTACACTATTGTTAACCGTATCAAGATCTTCTGCAAAAGCTGTAATACCAACAGATGTTCCATTAACCGCATTCTCACCTATCGCATTAGCATCACTGTTTATATCTATAGGCTTGGAGACGTTATATAAATTATCTGGAATAATCTCTGTTGGTGGAATATCTGGCTCAGGATCGGGATCTGGATTAATATCTGGTGGAATGTCAAATGCATTAATGACAAAACTATAATCTTCAGATGAAAAATAATCATCATTTTGTAGTAAGAAGTAATATTGACCTGGTTGATCTAAATTAATTTCGAATACTTTATCTTTTCCAGTTACGTCAGAAAATAAACGATTAAATTCATTATCATAAATTTCAACCAAATAGTAATTAAGATTACTTTCAACATTTGTGTTTAAACTTAAATTTACTATGCTTGGGTTCTCAATTGAAAAAGAGAAAATGTCTTGATCCGTATTGTTACCAATGTTTCCTTTATACACTTTATCTAAATTAACATCATTTGCATTCGAGAAATCATTATTAGGTTCAATTTCACTAATTTTCTGAATTTCGTTTTTATTTACAGATAAAGAATATTCGGTATCAGTCCACTGAGATGAAGAGGCAACTTCTATATAATAATTCCCAGGTTGCTGGATTAGACCATTCGGGTTAAAACCAGTTTTTGAGCCATCCGTATAGTAGGTAACTGAACCACTAGGTGAATCAGTCGTGTCAATCGTAATGGTAATGTCTGATCCATTAGTCCATACAAGATTATAATCCATAATCGCATGGCTGTAGTTGTATGAGTTTCCATTGTCTCCTGAATTTTCATTGGAATCTTCAGGGGGATATGTGTAATATTCACCTAAAGTATCAAAGGTTTTATTATAATTTATAGTAAAGCCACCACTATCATTAGCCGTGACACTTTCTACATAATCTGCTTCAATAGAGTCAGTAACTCGAACCTCATCTGTAACAAAGGTGCCATCTATCGGATTAAAGACACGATAAAAAATGTCATAGTCACTATTCCAGGTCCCATCTCCAAGATCTTTCCATATATCAACAGCCCATACTGCTCCCATATTCCCATCTGACAATGGTGTAAAGTTAACTTGTGCTGGTTGCTGGATTTGATCATTCAATCCGTTAAAAACACGTGACCCATCCGTGAAGGAGGTAACTGAACCACCAGGTGAATCAGTCGTGTCAATCGTAATGGTAATGTCTGATCCATTAGTCCATACAAGATTAGAATCAATAATTGCATGGCTGTAGTTGTATGAGTTTTCATTGTCTCCTGAATTTTCATTGGATTCTTCAGGGGGATATGTGTAATATTCACCGAAATTATCAGAGGTTTTATTATAATTTATAGTAAAGCCACCACTATCATTAGCCGTGACACTTTCTACATAATCTGCTTCAATAGAGTTAGTAACTCGAACCTCATCTGTAACAAAGGTGCCATCTATCGGATTAAAGACACGATAAAAAATGTCATAGTCACTATTAACCGTCGATGTACTACTCCAGGTGCCATCTCCTAAATCTTTCCATATATCAACAGCCCATACTGCTGCCATATTACCATCTGACAATGGTGTAAAGCTAACTTGTGCTGGTGGATTTAAGACATTTGAATTCAAATGATCGAATTGAATATCTTCAGGGTTTATTTGAGAGACAATTGATCCGTTGGAGTTATAAATATTAATTTTATAGTGTTCTAATAATGAGGATGGAACATCTAAATCAACCTCTAGTTCTTCACCTTCTTTTATAAATGTTTTATAAAAATCCTTATCATTAACATGACTTAAATTTCCATTTACAGATGTGCCTGGTAAAATTGCATCCGCAGTATTAATGCTGTCATTTGGTTCAGTTTCATTAGCTAATTGAGAAGTTTGAAGCGTTGTTAATATACGATATTGATCAGGTTTGAAAGCTGTATTGCTATTTGAACTTACTGACAGATAATAATCTAAACTTGGATCCTCTATAGCTACGAAAGATTCAGACTTATTCCCATCAGCACCAACTTCATCCGTTAACATCTGATCCCAACTATCAGATATCCATACTTCTTGTCCAACTTGATTGCCTGGCTGAAATGCTCCATCACCGGCATATACAGACAATATGAACGGGTCCAAATCCCTATTCGGGTTATTATGCTTAATACCAGGACTCTGAAAGTCAATATTAACAATACCTTGCTCTGTTACATCAAGCTTATAGTAGTCAATGTCCCACTCACCATGAAGAGACCCCCTCATCTCTTTGTCAAAAGCTATTGCATCGGCAAATGTTGGATTTTCGTTAGGAGATATAGAGTTACTTTCTGTCTCGTAATGTGGGCTAAAACTTGTAAGAGAACCTTCTGTAAAATTAACAGTTAAGTCATATGAGTCTGTTGTACGAAAAGTTGAATCCTCAACCACTATATAATATAAACCTGAAGTAGGTGCCGCTACCTCATGGTTATATGCATATTCGTCCACAAGTCTGTTAGTATGATAACTAGCTAATCTTCCGTTCCCTGAGGATAATATATTATGATCAGCATCGTATACGGTAACATTAAAATAATCATCTATAGCTTTGTATGCACCATACGAATTAACGTCAGAACTTAAACTAAATGATAAAAGACCAGGGGCACTTGCATCAAAAACATACCAATCATAATCATTCTCGGTGCTGATAACTCCAGTTATTGGATCTCCTGAAAAAACAATGCTAGCATTATCTTTTATATTATTAGGTTCTATCTCATAGAGCATCTTTAAATCTGTTTTATAATAAAATAAGTAACTTGTTATTAATTGTTTAAAATCAATTATAAAAATTAAATAAAATCTTATTATAGATTTCTATTAAATTGAAGTGATAATAATCACAAATTAGAAAATAATATCTAAACCTTTTCAAAAAATTTGTATAAAGTTTTCTAATTAATATTACAGTAAGATGATTTTATATAATTTAAAATAATTTAAATCACATTTAGAAAATCATTGATGAAAAACCGTGGTAACTTCCGTGGCACTTTTTTGATATAAAATATATAAAATTATCGCTAAAAAAATAAATTTAGAAATAACTTGCAATGCTCTACAACCTAAGCTACACAACAAACATATGGTTTTGCGAGCGTGGCGGAATGGTAGACGCACTGGACTTAAAAACTACTGATACATATAAGAAAACCCACATATATATCAATTACTTACACTGAAAACACCACTGTGTGTGGAGACTTTTGTGGCTACTTTATTTTCGAGTTGTAAATTTGTTAACGTTACACAATATCAGGGTTAGTTGCTAGTAACTCA
>CABXSI010000041.1 GCA_902514865.1 uncultured SAR116 cluster alpha proteobacterium | reverse complement strand
AAGCAGGTAAAAACTAATGAGAAGGCAATTACAGTTCGGCATAATCTTAAAAAAAGAGAGCCAATAAAATGATCACAATCACACTTCCCGATGGCAACACCCTTGAATTCCCTTCTGGAACAACAAGTCTGGAGGTTGCACAAAGTATTTCAAAATCCTTGGTTAAAGTCGCAATTGCGGTTGATCTGGATAATCAGCTTCATGATATGTCTTTTGCTATAGAACAAAATTGTAAGATGAATATTATTAGACGCGAAGATGATCGGGCTTTGGAAATAATCCGACACGATACTGCGCATGTTATGGCCGAATCTGTACAAGAACTATTCCCAGGAACACAAGTCACAATAGGCCCGGCAATTGAAAACGGTTTTTATTATGATTTCTACCGTAAAGAGCCTTTTTCAGCCGAAGATTTACCTAAAATCGAAAAAAAAATGCGTCAAATTATTAAACAAAACCAGCCATTTACCCGTGAGATCTGGAGCCGCATGGAGGCTATTGAATTTTTCAAAAACAAGGGCGAGAACTTCAAGGTCGAACTCATTGAAGATCTTCCTAAAGACGAAACAATCACAATTTATAAGCAAGGCAAATGGCTTGATTTATGCCGTGGACCACATATGCCCAGCACTAGCCATATTGGCACAGCTTTTAAACTGATGAAAGTTGCCGGTGCCTACTGGCGCGGCGATTCTAGCAAGCCTATGCTCAGCCGCATTTATGGAACGGCCTGGCGTACTCAGGAAGAACTCGATGCGTATTTACACCAGCTGGAAGAAGCAGAAAAACGCGACCACCGTAAATTGGGGAAAGAAATGGAACTATTTCATTTTCAGGATGAAGCACCGGGCCAGGTGTTCTGGCACCACAAAGGCTGGACGATCTATACAGAGCTTCTAGCCTATATGCGTAGTAAAGTCCGTAACCATAACTATATCGAGGTAAATACGCCGCAAATGCTGGATTCCCGTTTCTGGCAAGCCTCAGGCCACTGGGACAAATACCGTGAAAATATGTTCATTATCAATGAAGACAGCCAAGGTGAAAAGAACAATAATCCTTATGCTTTAAAACCAATGAGTTGCCCCGGTAACGCACAGCTTTATAATTACGGCGTTAAATCATACCGTGAGCTTCCTATCCGCATGGCGGAATTCGGACGCGTCTTTCGGCAGGAAGCCTCCGGCGCGCGCCATGGCCTCATGCGTGTTCAAGCCTTCACGCAGGATGATGCACATATTTTCTGTTCAGATAAGCAACTTGAAAATGAAATCATTGCGATGTGCGATCTCATCAAAGAAGTCTATACCGATCTTGGCATGGCCAAAAACATCGTGATCAATTTTTCAACACGGCCAGAAGAACGTATTGGATCAGATGAAGACTGGGATCGTGCTGAGGAAGCATTGCAAAAAGTATTGGAACGCATCGGCATGAAATGGGTGCTTAATGCTGGAGATGGAGCGTTTTATGCACCGAAGCTTGATTTTATTCTGACTGACGCGATTGGTCGTGAGTGGCAATGCGGCACCATTCAAGTTGATATGAATATGCCAACTCGTCTTGAAATGAGCTATATAGGTGAAGATGGACAACGCCATACACCTCACATGATTCACAGAGCTATTCTTGGCTCTGTCGAGCGATTTATAGGAGTTTTGATTGAGCATTATGCTGGCAAATTCCCACTCTGGCTTGCCCCAGTACAAGTTGTTGTGGCCACAATCACCAAAGAAACTGAAGGCTATGCTTACATAGTGAAAGAAGCACTAACAAAAGTTGGTATTCGAGCTGAACTGGATATACGCAATGAGAAAATTGGTTATAAAGTGCGGGAGCATTCCAGCAAAAAAGTGCCTATTATTTTCGTATTGGGCAAACAGGAAAGCTCAGATAATAGCGTGGCCATTCGCCGCCTCGGTTCTCAGAGTAATAAAACTATGAGTTTGAAAGATGCTGTAGCTCTAATTAAGGACGAATCAAAGCCACCTATTTAAAATAGGGGAACGACCTTAATGAATCCAATTATAGTTATCTCTGACCTTTCGTCTTATATTCTGCAATACATTGCTTATATAGGGATAAAGTTAACTTACACATTTTATCATGACTGAAGTTTTTAGACACGAATTTTTTTGAATAGTCTTCCATTTTTTCCCTTTTAGTTTTTTTTAAAGAAAGGGCTGACGATATATTTTCTGCCAAACTTTTAATATTCAAAGGCTCGGCTAAAAATCCGTTTTTTCCATTTATTATTGTTTCAGAAGCTCCTCCATGGTCAAAGGCTATAGGTATTTTACCTAAAGCTTGTGCTTCTAATATGATTCTTCCAAATGGTTCTGGAGTAACTGAAGGCATTACAATGATATCACCTAATATTAGTGAAGCTTGAATATCCCTAGAAGAATTAACTAGTTTGACTTTAGTTTCTAGATTAAATTTGATAATATGTTTTATTAATATTTCTTGGAACTTTCCGCTTCCATCACTTGCCCCAATTAACACACATTGATAATTTTGATTTACTTTTGATAAAGCCTTTATCAGTGAAAGGTAGCCTTTCCACATAGCAGGACGTGCTGCCATAATGATCACTGGCAAATTATCTTTTAAGTTTAGAAGCTTAGATTGAGCAATTATCCTAGCAGGATTGATATTAGTTGGATTAAAAAGGTCTAAGTCAACACCTCTGTAAATAATTTTAATTTTATCATTCACTTTTGGAAAATATTTTTTTATACTATCTTCAATGTGTTTTGAAATTGCTATAATCGTATTTCCTCTAGTTAAAATACTATTATAATATTTTTTTAGAAAATTAGATTTTCTAAACCTCATATGAACTGACGTTATAACTGGTATATCCAAAATAGAGCCAAGTGGAAAAGCAATCCAAGCAGGAGCTCGTGAACATAGATGAATCAAATCTACCTTTTCGTTTTCTAATATCACTTTTAATTGACTACGAATTTTTGGCCATTTAAATGGATTTTTTGTTTGTACATTAAGTTCATAATGAATAGTACCATTTCTTTTTAATTGAGAAACCATATGTCCACCAGAGGATACAACAATAGATCTAAAATCATTGTCTATTAAAGCTTTAGAAATTTCAACGACGCCTCTTTCAACTCCACCAGTATTTAATGCTGGTAAAATCTGGGCTATAGTATATTTTTTTTTATTCATTTTAACTGACCTTAACCCGAATGGATCTTAAATGACAAATTTTATTGATACTCCACATGGTAATACAATAGCATACAATCAATTGATAGGAAAAAACATGGGAATAGTATTTCTTAGTGGTTTTAAATCTGATATGGAAGGTAATAAGGCCCTTTATATAGAAAATTGGGCAAGAGATAATGATCATAGCTTTTTGAGATTTGACTATTCTGGTCACGGCAAGTCATCTGGAGAAATTGATCAAAAATGTTTTTCTGATTGGTATATGGACACTGAGTTCTTAATTAAAAAGCTTACAAAAGGAAAACAAATTTTAATAGGATCATCAATGGGAGGTTGGGTAATGTTAATGTTAGCTAAAAATCTTCCAGAAAAAGTGTTTGGAATGATAGGGTTAGCCCCTGCACCTGATTTCCCTAAACTATTAATTTGGGATAAATTCAACGTTGATCAAAAGAAAAGTTTAATAAAAAATAAAAAGATTGCCATAAATAACAGTGATGGATCAGTAAATATTTTTTCTTATAAATTTATAAAAGATAGTTTTAAAAACCTAGTGCTATCAGAAAGTTTAAACTTTAGCGGACCTGTATATTTATATCATGGAATGGCAGATAATGATGTGCCTTACAATTTAAGTATAGATATTATGAAAAAAATTGAAGGAACTCAAAATATTAACCTACTATTAAATAAGGAAGCTGGCCACAGGTTATCAGAAGCAAAGCAGTTAAAAACAATTATTGATTTAATAGAAAAAATTAGAACAAAACATTAATTACTCTACGAAACTATATTTTTTATCTGGGTTTAATCCAACTATCTGATCTCTCAATAACGTTTTAAACGATGGTCTAGATTTAAGTTTAAAATACCAATCTTTAATATTATCCTTATCTTCAAATCTTAATAATCCAAGATAATCTAATATAGACAAATTTCCTGCGGCTAGAAAATCTAAGTAAGTTAAATTATTGGTTACAAGATAATCTTGGTTTCTTAATAAATAATCAAAATAGTTAATATGAAAACCTAAGTTTTGTATTGCAGCCCG
Organism: uncultured SAR116 cluster alpha proteobacterium; assembly: GCA_902514865.1. Lineage (GTDB taxonomy): Bacteria > Pseudomonadota > Alphaproteobacteria > Puniceispirillales > Marisalimonadaceae > Marisalimonas. The sequence goes on along the minus strand of CABXSI010000041.1, from coordinate 3,286 downwards.
TATATTAGAACTGTTTGGAGTTTTATTATGAACAACCCTTGAAAATACTTTTTCATAAATAATTGGATCTAAAACTTCTTTTTTAAATAGAGTTTCAAACCAATAGTATAGTCGATATATTTCTGCCTTATCTTTATAATTTTCACCTACTAAATCAGGTTTCAATTTCAAATCCTTAAAATATTCCAAACATGCATTTGATCCTATAATTGGGTAATTTTCTTCATTGATAAGAATAGGTAGATGACCTGCTGGGTTAATTTTTAAAAAATCTTTTTGTGGTTTCCAATAGTTTTCAAGCTTTACAGTATATTTAATTTTGTACTCTTCTAAAATTAACCTAACAAACCTAGAAGATGGACAAAGATAATAATGATGAAGAGTAAACATGTATTTTATTTGTCTTAAAAGTAACGTGTTAAATTAGTACTTAAATAATTTCAAATAATTATTTTAATAAAAATAATGAATTATAATAAAGAAAAGTGCAAAAGAACTAATAAAAACTATCTAGGTAAATCAGACTTGCCCATAAGAAACTCATCAATTGATTTTGCACATTGTCTGCCTTCTTTAATTGCCCATACGACTAGGGACTGACCTCGTCTTGAGTCACCTGCTGCAAAAAATTTATTAACTGATGTTTGATATTTATGATCATCGGCTTCTAAGTTTCCAACTGGTGTTAATTTAACTCCTAATTGTTTAATTAAACCTTCATGTACAGGGTGTACAAAACCCATTGCAAGTAAAACAAGATCAGCTTCAAACGAGAAACCAGAATCTTTAATTTCTGTCATTTTCATTCTACCATCATCACCTTTTTTCCACTCAACATTTACACAATTAAGCTTTGACACTTTGCCATTCTCACCTTCAAATGATTTTGTTAAAACTGACCAGTTTCTTTCACAACCTTCTTGATGAGAAGTAGATGTCCTCATTTTCATGGGCCAATTAGGCCAAGTTAATGCTTTATCCTCTTTTTCAGGTGGTTGATCAAGCAGTTCAAGTTGTGTAACAGATTTAGCTCCTTGCCGATTAGATGTTCCGACACAGTCAGAGCCTGTATCACCTCCACCTATAACGAGAACGTTTTTACCTTTTGCTGAAATTTCAATATCAGATTTTATAGTTTTACCTGAAACTCGATCATTTTGCTGCGAAAGAAATTCCATTGCAAAATATACCCCTTTTAATTCTCTTCCTTCAACGGGAAGATCTCTTGGGTGCTCAGATCCACCACAAAAAGCAATAGCCTCAAATTCATTATTTAACTCTTCTATGCTAATATTATTACCTACATGACTATCAACTCTAAACTCAACACCTTCAAGTTCCATTTGTGACATTCTTCTATCAATTAGAGTTTTTTCCATTTTAAAGTCGGGTATACCTATTCTAAGCAATCCTCCTATCCTTTCATTCTTTTCAAAGACCACAACAGAATGTCCTGCCCTAGCTAATTGCTGAGCACAGGCTAACCCTGATGGCCCAGAGCCAATAACTGCAACTTTTTTATTTGATTTTTTTGAAGGTATTTGGGGCTTTATCCAACCTTCTTCCCATCCCCTATCTACAACGGAGCATTCGATTGTTTTAATAGCTACAGGATTATCTGTGATATTTAATGTACATGAGGCTTCACATGGTGCAGGACAAATCCTTCCGGTAAATTCTGGAAAATTGTTAGTAGAATGTAATAGATCTAAAGCTTCTTTCCACCTATTATTATAGACCATATCATTCCAGTCAGGTATCAAGTTGTTAACTGGGCATCCTTGATGGCAATATGGTATTCCACAATCCATACATCTTGCGCCTTGTTTAGAAACTTCTTTTGGATCTAATGGTATTAAAAACTCTTTAAAGTGTTTAACCCTATCTTCAACAGGTTCGTAGTCTCTTTCCACACGATCTAGTTCCATAAATCCTGTTGTTTTTCCCATTTTATTCTCCAGCAATTCTATTGGGTGTATTATTTTTTGTATTTAATTTTTCTTTTCTTGCTATTAATGCTCTTTTAAAGTCAAACGGAGTAATTTTATGAAAAAGACTAATATATCTATTCCAGTTATCTAAAATAATTTTGGCTTTTTTACTTTTAGTAAACTTAAAATGCTTTTGTATAATTAATTTTAATCGAGCTTCATCGAAGTCTAACAAATCACTATTTATGCTTTTTACAGAATTATGTTCTGAACCTCTAAAACAAGATACTTTTTCTAATTCAACCATGGATTTATTACAATTGGCTTCAAAAGTGTTATCCTCATCAAGAATATATGCAATACCACCAGACATTCCAGCTGCAAAATTTCTACCTGTTTTTCCTAAAACAATCACTACACCGCCTGTCATATATTCGCAGCCGTGGTCGCCACAACCTTCAACAACAGTCGTTGCCCCAGAATTTCTTACGGCAAAACGTTCACCTACAACACCACTCAAGTAACATTCTCCAGAAATAGCTCCATACAAAAGTGTATTTCCTGCAATTATATTATCTTGAGCTATAATCGAACTGTTTTCTTGAGGATGAATTGATATCCTTCCTCCTGATAAACCTTTACCAACATAATCATTAGCATCTCCTTCTAGATTAAAGGAAACACCTTTAGCTAGCCAAGCACCAAAGCTTTGCCCAGCATTCCCAGAAAAGTTTATTTTTATTGTATCATTAGGCAAGCCGTTATGACCATATTTTTTGGCAATCACGCCTGACAGCATTCCACCTACTGTTCTATTTGTGTTAACAATTTTTGATTTAAAATTAACCTTACTTTTTTTCGAAATAGCATCATGTGATTTTGAAATCAGAAAATTATCAAGTGCAAGTTCTAATCTATGATCTTGCTTTTTAGAATTGAAGAAACTTTGGTTACTTTCTTTTTTCAAAGGAACAATTAGCCGCGCTAAATCAAGTCCATGTGCTTTCCAATGTTCTTCAGCACCGTGAAAATCAAGTAAATCTCTTCTACCAATCAAATCATTAAAGTTTCTAATTCCTAGTTCTGCCATTATTTCTCTAACTTCGTTGGCTATGAAAACAAAAAAATTAACAACATGATCAGGTTGACCTGTAAAGTTTTTCCTTAACTCGGGATCTTGGGTGGCAACTCCAACTGGACAGGTATTTAAATGACATTTTCTCATCATTATACACCCTTCTGAAATTAATGCAGCAGTAGCAAAACCAAACTCGTCAGCGCCTAACATTGCTCCTATAACAACATCTCTTCCTGTTCTTAATCCACCATCAACCTGTACAGCTATTCTTTCTCTT
>CABXSI010000040.1 GCA_902514865.1 uncultured SAR116 cluster alpha proteobacterium | reverse complement strand
GGATAAAATCCTAGCTTCAGGTTTTATTTTTAAAAATCCATTATATTCACCGGCATTTTCAATCAACCCACTTGCAATTTTAGCTTCCATCCAACAATTTATTTCAGAGCCTAATCCGTCACCAATTACAATTTCCAAGCCTAAACTATGAGCGTAATTAATTGATTCCGTTAATTTTGAAATAGAGACAAACCTTTTTAGTTTTAGTTTGCATAAGCTCACCCCGTCAATGCGTGATGCTTTTTTAATATCTTGCATGCTGCAAATAGGTTCATCTAACATAATTGGTACGCTTGACATTTTTGCAACTGCTGCATTAGCTTCCCAATCGTCGGCATCACAAGGTTGTTCAAATAATTCTATAAAGTTAGGTTCCAAACCTGTTACAAATTTGCAGCCTTCAACTTTTGTATATGCTCGATTAGCATCTATTCTAAGATTAGCTCTTCCATTTAAGTTTTTTTGAATAGCATCAATCTTTTTGAGATCTAAACTCACATTTCTACCGACTTTTATTTTGATTGTTGTAAAACCCTGTTCAGTGACTTTGTCTAATTCATCCCTTATTTCTATTTCTTCTTCTGCATTAAATGCCGTTAACAATTTCATTTTAATAGGATCTTTACCGCTTAAAATACTAGGATTTGTGAGCATTTCAATTGCTGTATGTAAGGCACTTGATGCAACAATACTTACATGAGAGTGAGATAGAATAATTTCTTTGGCTTCATCAAATGTTTTATTCAAAATTAATTTTGATAATATTCTTGCGAATGTCCATCCACCATCTCTTGTTTCATTACTTGAGCCAGGAGAAATATGTTGTTCTCCCCATCCCTCATTACCTGCATTATCAATAATGTGAATTAAAAGAGGTTCAAAAGAATGGAACGTGTTATATGATAATTTGTAAGGTTTTATTAAGGGTAAATCTAATCGGTAAATTGAAATTTCAGTTATTATCCTATCTTTATTACTCATAAAAAATCCTTAAAGTTTATCAATAAATATATTAACAACTCTAAAAAAGTATATACTGTAAATATACTTTTAATAATGATTTCTTATAAAGGAGAAGAAATGCCAATTTACAGCTTAGGTAAGAAAAAACCTCAACTTCCAGAACAACACTTATATTGGGTGGCACCCGATGCACACGTTATTGGAAATGTTATTTTAGGCAGAGACGTTGGTATTTGGTTTGGATCAGTTTTAAGAGGGGATAATGATGTTATTAAAATTGGTAATGAGACTAATATCCAAGAAAATACCATAATTCATGTTGATCCAAGTTGTCCTGTAACTATAGGTGATAATTGCACGATTGGTCATAATGCAATTATTCATGGATGCACGATTGGGAATAACTCTTTAATTGGTATGGGAGCTACAATACTCAATAACGCAAAAATTGGTAATAACTGCCTTGTAGGTGCAGGAGCTCTGGTAACCGAAAACAAAGAATTTCCGGATGGATCACTAATAGTTGGTTCACCAGCTAAAGCAGTAAGAGAATTGAGCCAAGATATGATTGATAATATGACGCGCTCTTCTAAACACTACGTTACAAACTTCAAAAGATTTGTTGATGAAATGAAAGAAATCAAATAATTTTATCTTCAATTAAATTTTGGATATCTTGTTCAGAATATCCTAATTTATTAAGAAGTTCTGAATTATGCTCTCCAAGTTTAGGCGCTCTTTTAATATTTGCAGGAGTTTTTGAAAACTTCCATGGCGTTCCATGCACTTTCATATTTTTATTGAGTTCTGGATACCATACTTCAGTTACATAATTATTTTCTTTTAAATTAGGATCATTAGACGCTTCTAGCATTGTATTGACGTGAGTAGATATCATGTCAGCATTTCTTAAAATTGAAATCCAATGATCTCTTTTGTTAGTTGAAAATAATTCAGCAAGCTTGCTTAAGATCTGGGTTTTCTTTTCATCAGACTCAAATGCAAGACCAAGATCAATAAGATTTTCTTTTTGAAGCACATCAAAAAAATTGAGCTCCTTCATTGCTTCTTGCCAATCGTCTGGATCAAGTTGAAGTGCAAAAGGTTTACCATCAACGTCATTAAAACAAGCAGCAATTCCTGGGCGTTCTCTTGTACCATTGATTCTTGCACCGGTTATTGGTGGTCTGTTACTCCACATAGCTGTTGTCATTGTCCAGCCAAGAAGTCTAAAAGCACTTCCAACCAGAGACGTTTCTAACTTTTGCCCTTTACCAGTTTTCTGTGCATTTATATAAGCTGCTAAAATGCCCCCAAATGTTAAAATTGCGCAACTTTCGTCAGCAACTGAAGCTACACCTGTTCTCAAATTATTACCTGGTATCGAATAAGCTTCGGCTATACCGCTCAAAGCTTGACCAACAGCATCAGTTCCAGGTAAATGTCCATCAGGAGCGTCAGGTCCATAAGCAGAAACAGAAGCATATACAATTTTAGGATTTATTTTATTAAGTGTATCGTAATCAAAGTTTAATTTTTCAGCAACACCAGGTCTAAAATTTTGTCCGAATATATCGGCATCTTTTACTAAATCATGTAGTATTTTTTGACCTTTATCAGACTTAAGATTAAGCGTTAAGCTTTTAACTCCTCTATTATTCGTTTCAAAAAATGATCCAGTTGATCCCATTAAATAGCCAGAGCCTCTATTATTATCACCTTTGCCTGGCGTTTCTATTTTAATTACTTCAGCTCCAAGATCTGCCATAAGCATGTAGGGTACTGTTCCAGCTTGAGCTGTTGAGCAGGCAACTATTTTAAGGCCTGAAAGAGCGCCATTTATCTCACTCATCTTAACCTCTACTTTTCTTCTAGTTTGGGCATATTGTATCTATCTTCAGGCTTGAGCCAGCCTTTATAGTTTGGTTTTCTTTTTTCAGCAAAAGCACGTCGGCTCTCCATTCTATCTTCTGTATCTCCATGAAGGTGAAGTTTCTCAGCTAGATCAGCAATGTTTGGACTAATTCTTGGTGCCATATGCTTCATCATATAAAGTGTGTTAACTCTGGCAGCAGGAGGGAGTGTAAGAAGGTGTTCAGCCATAGAATATGCTTCACTCATTAAATCTTTAGCTTCCACAAGTCGATTAATGAAACCAACCTGATGCATTCTTTCTGCTGTAATTCTGTATCCAAATGCCATTTCTGTTGCTACTGGATGAGGTAGATTTCCATAATGACCATGATTATAACCACCAAGAAGCCACCTCTTGGCCTCTGACATTTCAAATATAGCTTCTTTTACTGCTATTCTTAAATCTGTTCGTTCAACTAGCATGAAACCACCACCCATAGCAAAACCATTTACAGCTGCTATAACTGGTTTTTTAAGTGCTCCAGTTTGAAATGGATCTACCAAATTTTCTTCAACAAATTCTTTTGGAGAGCCAGGAATACCTCTATCTAGAGACTCTTTCATGTCTTCACCCGCACAAAAACCTCTACCTGTCCCTGTCAAGATTGCGACTTCAAGATCATTATCCTCATGAAACCTGTTAAATGCTTCCGCCATACCAGTTCTTATAACGGTACTCAAGGCATTCAATCTTTCAGGACGATTTAACCTTATCGTTATAATCTGTCCATTTATTTCAGTTTCAACAAAACTCATAGATTTACTCCTACATATATAGAATCTTACGAAAATAATTTTATATACTAAAAATTCTTGCAAGTCATCGATATTAAATCATAATAAATTAATCGTATCTAAATTGTTATTAAGGGGTAAATAATGAAAACTAGAGCGGCAGTGGCTGTTGAGGCAGGTAAACCACTTGAAATTATGGATGTAGATCTAGAGGGTCCTCGTCCAGGAGAAGTTTTAGTTGAAATTAAAGCAACTGGTATATGTCATACGGATGAATTTACACTTTCAGGAGATGACCCTGAAGGGCTTTTCCCAGCAATTTTAGGACATGAAGGAGCTGGAATTGTGAGAGAGATTGGCAAAGGTGTGACCTCATTGAAAGAGGGTGACCATGTAATCCCACTTTATACTCCTGAATGTAGAGAATGTGAGTATTGTCTACATCCAAAGACTAACTTGTGTCAGGCTATAAGAGTAACTCAAGGTAAGGGAGTTATGCCAGATGGAACTAGTAGATTTTCGATAAGTGGAAAACCTATTCTTCATTATATGGGAACATCGACCTTCTCTAACTATACTGTTGTCCCAGAAATTGCACTTGCTAAGGTAAATGAAAAAGCTCCCTTTGATAAAATTTGTTACATTGGTTGTGGTGTTACTACTGGTATTGGCGCTGTAATGAATACTGCAAAAGCAACAGCTGGCTGCAATGCTGTCGTATTTGGGTTAGGCGGTATAGGTCTCAATGTTATCCAAGGTTTAAGAATGATAGGCGCCAACATGATTGTTGGCGTCGACATGAATAATAAAAAAGAATCCTGGGGTAAAAAATTTGGAATGACCCACTTTGTAAACCCTTCGGAGATAGAAGGTGACTTAGTGAATCACTTAGTTGAACTCACAGGAGGTGGTGCCGATTACTCTTTTGAATGTATTGGAAATGTAAATGTAATGAGGCAGGCTTTAGAATGCGCGCATAAAGGTTGGGGAGAGAGCATTATTATTGGAGTTGCAGGAGCAGGTCAGGAAATTAAAACTAGACCTTTTCAATTAGTTACGGGCAGAAGTTGGAAGGGTACTGCTTTTGGAGGTGCTAGGGGCAGAACAGACGTACCTAAGATTGTAGAGTGGTATCTTCAAGGGAAAATTGATATTGATCCAATGATTACTCACACATTAGAATTAGAGGATATAAATAAAGGTTTTGATTTAATGCATGCAGGCGAATCCATTAGATCTGTAGTTGTTTTTTGATGGAAAAATTATCTGAAGCATTTTCTTTTGGTGGGAAACAATTTGTCTTCAGTCACGCATCTATTGTAAATGATTGTAAAATGACTTTAGCAATCTTTACTCCCCCAAAAGTTAAAAATCCCCCAGTTTTATGGTATTTATCTGGATTAACTTGCAGTCATTTAAACGTTATGGAAAAAGGTGAATATAGAAAAAAGGCTGCAGAATTAGGCATGGTAATTATTTGTCCTGACACCAGTCCAAGAGGTGATCAAGTGCCAGATGAAAAAGATAATTGGCAGTTTGGATCTGGGGCAGGATTTTACCTAGATGCAACACAAGAGCCATATGATAAAAATTATAATATGTATAGTTACTTAAATGATGAACTTCCAAAACTTGTAGAAAATAATTTTGACTTTGATATGTCCAGACAAAGTATCTTTGGTCATTCGATGGGCGGGCATGGAGCTATGATAATGGCTTTAAGAAATCCTGAGAAATATAATAGTTGTTCAGCATTTGCCCCTATCGTAGAACCTTCAACAGCTAGTTGGTCAAGTAAAGCATTTAAAAAATACATTGGATTAGATAAAGATGACTGGCAAATGTATGATAGTGTTGCCTTAATTAAAAATGGTTATCGTTTTCCTGAAATTCTTGTTGATCAAGGGGAAGCAGATAGTTTTTTAGAAGAAGGATTAAGACCTTGGCTTTTAGAGGATGCGTGCAGACAAGCTGGTATCAAATTAAATCTTAGAATGCAACCCAATTATGATCATTCATACTTTTTTATTTCAACTTTTATGACTGATCATTTGAATTGGCATAGAGAAAGAATTTAAATTTTAATCTTTTGGAATTGAGTAAGTCAATGATGCATGAGCTACAGGCTCATCAATATCCTCAGAATATATTAATACATCTCCTACACTTAGAGTTTTACCTAATTTTAAAATACGAGCTTCACTAATCAAGTTTTTTTCATTAGGTTTTCTTAAAAAATTAATTGAACAATTAGTCGTGACAGTGAGACTTTTTGGTCCTATTACACTGAGTGTTGCTAAGTAAAAAGTAACGTCGGCTAGTAGAAACATTGTTGGGCCTGAAACCGTGGCTCCTGGTCTAAGGTGTTCACTGGAAATATGCATAAGCATTGAAAAATTTTTATCGGTTACTTTTAAGATTTCAAAGTTTTTATTAACTTGAGGAAACTCTTTTTCTAAAAAATCATTAAGGTCTTCTTTTGTCATTAATTGGTTCATTATATACCCAGTACTTCTATCTATTAATTAAAAGTCTACTTGCCATTGCTGGACCTGCCCCCAAGTAGTTTGCTGGATCAACAATTTTTGATAAATCATCTCTATTAAAAATATTAGAAATTTTTTCGTCTGTTAAAAGTGCGTCAATAAATGGAATATTATTTTTTATAGTGTCACGACAGCAGTCATACACTATATCATGAGCAATTTGTCTTCCAATATGTGGGGCGAGCGCCATCATAACAGCTTCTGCAACAATTAATCCATTGGTTTTATCAATATTTTCCTTCATTTTTTTTGGAGAAATTTCCAGTCCCTCTAAAAGAAATTTAGCAGCACTAAAAGATGAAGAAGCAATAATAAAGGCGTTAGGTAAAGCATACCACTCAACATGCCATTGACCAGTTGCTCTTTCATGATCAAGAACCATAGCATCAAGCATAGAAGAATGATGTTCCCGTAGCAGTTTTGAACAAGCTAACATTATCTCTGAAGAAATAGGATTTCTTTTCTGGGGCATTGTAGAAGAAGAACCTCTTCCATGAAGGAAAGGTTCAGCAACTTCCTGTGTTTCAGTTTGCATCATTAACATTACATCATAGGCTATTTTACCTAACGAAGCTCCAACCAAAGCAATCCAACCAGTTACTTCGCAAAAGTTATCTCTAATTGAATGCCAGCTTACATCAGGCACATTCAAATTTAATTCGTCTGCTAACGCTGATTGAGTTTTTAATCCATCAATTTCACCTAGCGACGCAAGAGTTCCCGCAGCACCGAAGAATGAAACATTAAAGACACGAGCTTTAATTTCTTCTAATCTTTTCATATGTCTATCAATGCTAGACAACCAAGTTGATGCCTTATAGCCAAAAGACACTGGTAAGGCGTGTTGCAAGTGAGTTCTTCCTGCCATTGGGGTTTTTATATGCTCATTGATAATTTTAACTAATGCATTTGAAATAGAATCTAAATCTGAAGACAGTAGTTTAAATCCTTCCCTTATTTGAATTACATCAGCAGTATCCATAATGTCTTGGGTAGTTGCGCCCCAATGACAGTATTGTCCATAACCATCACTTACATTATCACTTAATTGCTCTACTACAGGTAAAATAGGGTAGCCAACAATTGATGTCCTCTTTTGTAGTTTTTCCCAATCAATTATATCTATTTTGGCTGCGTCACTTATTTTTTGTCCGGCCTCACTCGGTATAATACCTAATTTAGACTGTGATCTTGCTAAAGCGGCTTCGACATCTAAATACAATTGAGTGGTTTTTTCATCTGAAAAAAGATAATGCATTTCACTTGTTCCAAACATTTCACCCCATATTTTTGAATTAGTAACTAAGGCTGGCATTATTTATTTCCCTATCAATTTTTTTTGATACCAAGAGGCAACTCTCTTCTCAAGAAAACTATTTAATCCCTCAGTCGCTTCGCTAGTCATTCTCTTTTGAGAATGCTCTAGTATTAATTCTTCAAATTTATCGTCTGATAATATTAAACCACTTTCAATT
>CABXSI010000039.1 GCA_902514865.1 uncultured SAR116 cluster alpha proteobacterium | reverse complement strand
TGAGTTGCAGATAATTAACTTAGATATTGTTTAACATTAATAAAAATATAACTCGAAAATAAAAGTTGCCACACACAGTGAAGAGAACCTAAGTAAGCTATTGTTCTTTATATTATTGAAAATAGTAGATTAGACATTAAGTCCTATGCGCCTATCATTTCAATACACTCACAAAATCATATGTTTATTGTCTTTCTTAACTTTTGGCTAAGGCAAGTTTTTTATGGCTTTTAAATCTAATTTTTATATAGTTCAATTTCTAGATTTGGAGAATAAAATGACTGAGAAAAAATTAGGTAGCAAAATTGAGGGAGAAGAATATTTAGTCCTTCATGAGTTTGTTAAAAAGGCTAGAGACAAACTTCCAAAAGAAACTTGGGATTATCTCATTGGAGCATCTGAAACAGAAACAACTTTTAAAAGAAATAGATTTGCTTTGGATAATATTGCCTTCAGACCCAGAGTATTAAGGGATGTTGAAAACGTAGATTTATCAGTTGATCTTTTTGGGCATAATCTTAAAATGCCTGTTATTCTAGCTCCTATAGGCTCAATGCAAGATTTTGTAGATGGAGCTGGCACAGCTCCTACTTTAGCTGCATCTGAATTTGGTATAATGCATATGATAAGTTCAACATGCATGCCAGGGTTAGAAGAAGTAGCTAAAAGTGTTAATTACCCAAAATTATTTCAATTGTATGTTAGAGGGAATAAAGATTGGGTAGACAATAATATTAAGAATGCAATGGACCATAATTATGCTGGGATATGTTTAACTGTAGATTTAGACGCATATGGAAGAAGAGAAAGAGATTTAGCTAAAAGATATAGAACTACCTCTCGCCAGTCAGCAAGTGGTTTTGAACATCAAATGAGATTTTCTTGGAAAGATATAGACAGAATAAAATCCTACTGTGATTTACCTATTATAATAAAAGGAATTGCAACTAAAGAAGATGCCTTATTAGCGGTTGAGCATGGCGTTGAAGTTGTTTATGTTTCTAATCACGGTGGAAGACAGTTAGATTATGGTTTAGGTGGTTTAAATGTACTACCAGAAATATCTGAAGCGATAGGGAATAATGCAAAAGTTATTTTTGACGGTGGTATTATGAGAGGCACAGATGTTGTAAAAGCTATTGCTTTGGGAGCTGATTGCGTAGGAATAGGAAGACTTCAAGGGTTTGCTGCGGCTGCAGGTGGATCAAAAGCTATAGTCAGAATGCTAGAATTACTAGAATTAGAAATTTCAACAGCGCTAAGATTGTTAGGAGTTAATTCAATTTTTGATTTAGATGAGACATATTTAAGCAAAGATCATCCATTTGGTAACTTAAATGCTTTAAGTGCATTTCCATTAATTGACGAAGGTTACTAAAATACTTCTACGTTAAGGTCTTTAAATCTATTCAGAAATTTTTTTGCAATATTGTTAGGAGCTAAAGCAACTATATTTTCATTTGTAGGTTTTATTCTTGGTTTTTTCAAAATTTGTAATGCTTCACACTCACTATACCCTGCGATCTCAATAGCTTCAAACCAAGCAACAGCTTTATCAATTCTTTTTATTTTAATTTCAATATTTTTAGGAATGATAGCAGGTAGTCCAAATCGAATATAGATGGATTTCATCAAATTATCTTCCACAAATCTATAGCTATTGTTCAGTGCATATTTAAAGGGCGTTATTAAATCACCAATAACATATTCAGGTGCATCATGTAAAAGAGCGGCCAAATTCCATTTTTTATTTAAATTTGGGTATTCCAAATTAAATATTTCTTCAACCAACATAGAATGTTGAGCAACCGAATAAGCATGCTTGCCAGTAGTTTGACCGTTCCATCTTGTTACACGCGACAAACCTAAAGCTATGTCCTCTATTTCTATATCAAAAGGTGAAGGAGACAAAATATCAAGCCTTCTACCTGATAGCATCCTTTGCCAAGCTCTTTCATTTTTATTTTTTAAATTTTTAATTTTGAATAGTTTCCTTATGATAAAGAAAAACGTTGATTTATTACATATTAAATATAAAAAGAAAAAAAATTTTTATTCAAGGTCTTATTTTGGATTATTACCAAACACAAAATAAATATAGGCAAAAACAGTTAAAATTTGTGTTTAATTTTTTCATTAAACTTTTAGTTGTAATCTTTATATTTTTTGGTGGATGGTGGTTAGGTAATAGTGATAAACTTATTCTTATACAAGAAAATGAAAAAATCATTAATGATTTTAACAATAAAAAAATTGTACTTGAAAGAAAATTAACTGACACAAGACTTAAATTAAAAGAGGCTAATTTAGCATTAAACACACAAAATATTAGTAGTCACAATTCTGACTTTGGAAGAGATGCAAAAAATATTCTTGCTTCAAGTTTAGCCAATGGCGTTAAGGAAAAGGATATTATTAATAACTTAAGACTATTGAGCAAAAATAAAATTTGTAATAATTTTCAATATAAAGAACTAGCTGTTTCCACACAATCTTTTGTACCACCTGAAAATACTTTAACATTATTATCTGGAAGCTTAAAAGTAAAAGCAGAAGGCAATATCACTGATACAATAAATGAAAATCCATATTTTGATCCCTCTAAACCTCTAAGAATTATTTTTATTTATTTGGGTAACAATGACATTGTTGAAGGTAATTTACCAGTAAGTAAAAAAATAATGGCAGGAAAGTTTTCTGTAAATATAGAAATATTAGAATCTAAAGTAAGAGGGGCCGTTATAGTTCGTTATCAAAGTTGTAAGATCTAAGTTAAGCGTATTAATAAAATAGAAAATTTTAGAATGAAACAAAATATTGCTGTAATTACAGGAGCGAGTGAAGGTATAGGTGCTGCATTAACTAGGTTGCTTATACAGCAGCATAATTGGAAAGTCATTGGCTTAAGTCGTAATTTAGAAAAATTAAAATTTCTGCAAAATAGTCTTTCACAAAAAAGAGATTGTTTGAAAATCTATGCATGTGACGTACAAGACTTTGCTAAATTAGAATTAATAGCAAAAAAAAATAATCCGGCAGATTTTTTGTTTTTAAATGCAGGAATTTATAACCCAATAGACGCTAGAAAAAATAATATTGAAGATTATAAACAACATATGCATATCAATTACTTAGGAGCTGTAAATAGTTATGAGGCTTTCTTACCTAAAATGATTGCAAAAAAAAAAGGTCACATAATTATAATGTCAAGTATATCAGGTTGGATTGGTTTACCAAAAGCAGCTGCCTACGGACCCACTAAAGCAGCGTTAAGATCGTTTGCTCAATCAATTAGATACGATTTAATCTCTGAAGGTATAAAAGTACAGGTATGTAGTCCTGGCTTTGTCGAAACACCAGCAACTTCTAAAAATAATTTTTATATGCCGGGATTAATGAAGGTAGATGATGCAGCCAAAATCATTTATAAACAAATGGACTCCAATAAATTTGAATTTTCGTTCCCACTGACTTTTTCAATTTTTATGAAAATTTTTAGTATATTACCCGATAGATTATCCTCTTTTATTATAAAAAAATTTGTATGTTGAAAAGAATTATATGAAAAATAAAATTATAGAAAAATACCTTAGATTATTTGCTGATTTGAATAAAAATAACATTGATGATTTCGATAATTTAGTTTCAAATAATGTTATTTTTGCAGATCCATTTAATAATGTTAAGGGGGTAAAAAATTTTAAAAAAATCTTTTATCATATGCTTGATAATGTTAAGGAACCAAAATTTTTTATTGTAGATTATGCTCAAAATAAAGATCATGTCTTTTTAAAATGGAAAATGACTTTTCATGCTTTTAAGGCTATGCAAACCATTGAAGGAATGAGTGATATAACACTTAATAAAGAAGGAAAAGTTTTATCTCATTTAGATTATTGGGACTCTTTAAATGGTATATATATTAAATTACCCTTTATTGGATTTTTATATAAAATTAGTTTGCGAATGTTTAAAGTTAAAATTAATTAAATTTTAAGTTAATTTGTTTTAGATCTATATTTTTTGAAAGAAACCCACCTTCACAATATGAAAGATAATAGTTCCACATCAGATTGAATGTTTCATCAAAGCCAAGCTTTTCAATATTTTTCCAATTTTTATTAAATTCCTGTTTCCACAAACTTAAAGTTTTTGCATAGTCATTAGCATAGCTATTCACGCTTTCTATATATAATGAATTATTACTTATAACATTTTCAAGTGTTTTGAATGAAGGTAACATTCCACCAGGAAAAATATATTTTTGGATAAAATCTGGATTTTTTTTATATACGTCATAAATTTTATCGTCGATTGTAATTAGTTGAAGTCCAATATTTCCATTAGGTTTTAATATGCTTTCAATTTTATTAAAAAAAACATTCCAGTAATCCTTACCTACTGCTTCAAACATTTCTATTGATACGATTTTATCAAATTCACCTTCAATATTACGATAATCACAGAATAAAATTGTTACTTTTTTTGATAAGTTTGCTTCTTCAATTCTTTTTTTTGCAAAATTAAATTGCTCCTTAGAAATTGTTATAGCAGTGATTTTACAATCAAAATTATTTCCTAAAAATTCTGAAAAACCACCCCACCCACATCCAATTTCTAATATTGTATCACCATTTTTTACACCTGATAATTCAGCTAGTTTTTTATATTTATTTTTTTGAGCAAGTTCGAGTTTATCATGTTGATTAGAAAATATTGCAGAAGAATAAGTCATAGATTTATCTAACCAATATCTGTAAAATTGGTTACCTAAATCGTAATGATATGAGACATTTTTTTTTGCTTGTATTTGAGTGTTTCTATTTTTGAAATGTAAAAATTTATTATAAAGATATTTTATAAAAGAAATTTTAAATGTTTCTTCAGCTTGATCATTATTTAGAGCACAATAATATAGAAGGGATGTCAAATTTTTAGATAATATTCTTTTATCCATATATAATTCAGCAAATTTTACTGAACCACCATGAATAATTTCTTTTATAACATTATTATCAGTTATTTTTAAATGTGCATGGGGACCACGCTTCTTGGCACTAATGTTGTCCGTAAATCCGTCTGGCCATTCTATAGTAATAGATCCATAAGGAAATTTTTGTACCCCGTTTAAAAATAATTTATTCCAAAATTTCATTTAATATTGATTTCCTATTATAAATAAAAATAAATTTGTTAATGTTTTGATATTTTGATGCCGAATGAATGTTTAACTTTTTGACTAGTAGGAATTTTATAAGGTTTGATTTTTTTTAACCAAAGAAAAAAAGCTTGTAAATGAATATTTATCCAAATTTTGCCAGGAAATAAATAAAGTTTTATAAATGCTATCAAAATATTCAAATTACTAAACTTTATTTCTTTTAAGTCCATAGAAGCAGAAAAAACTTTTTTTTCATTAATTATATAATCTACAGATGTAAAAATTTTGTTATTTAATTGGTTTGCATATAGGTAGTAGTAACCTTTTTGAGGATAAAAAGGGGATACAAAAAGTTTTTTTGTTGTTTTTTGGAGCATATTTTTTTTATTTATATTTTTTAATACGTAATGATGTATATCTCCAAACGTATTTCTTACTTCAAAAACAGAGTGTAATAATGAGCCTTTCGTATCGTAACAATAATAAACAGATAAAGGATTAAATCCCCAACCAAGAACTTTTGGAAATGTTAATAATTTAATATTACGAACTTTATTTTCTTGAGCACCAGATTTTTGAATTAAATGTAAGATAAATTGATACAAATTTTGATTTTCTGAGTACTTTAACTGATCTCCATGATTTGATGAATGCCATGCTAATAAATTAAATTTATTTATAGAAAATAAAATAGGGTATTTATATTTTTTTTCATATTTATCATTTTTTAATTCTATAAAAATTGCATTCATTTTATTTTTAAAAAAATGCTCTTTACCACCTTTTCTTGCATGATAAATAAACCCATTATAAAATTTAACACTACCTGTATTTAATATCATTCAATAAACTCAATTTTTTTGTTTCCAGGGTACTTCAACTTTAAAGGTCTTACTTATATTGACTGCAGACGCAATACCGTCTTCATGAAAACCATATTTTAACCAAGCACCTGCATAAAAAATGTTATTTTTTCCCTGTATTTCAATCATTTTACTTTGAGCTTCATTAGTTTCAGAATTAAAAATAGGATGTTCGTAAATAATTTTTTTATATGTCAAAGATTTAGACGGAATTATATATGGGTTTAAACTAACAAATATGTTTAGAGGATTTTTAATATTTTGCAGTAAATTCATCCAATATGTAACTGACGATTTTTGTTCTTTTTTACTAGAAATATAATTCCAGCTAGACCATGTTTTTTTATTTTTAGGCATCAATTTCTTATCGGAATGTAAGTAAACTGTGTTTTTTTGATATTTAAACTTACTTAAAATATCAGTTGATTGTTTATCCAAATTTTTAATTAATCTTAGCGTTTGATCTGGATGTGTTGCCATAATAATTTTGTCAAATATTTCAGTATTTTTTTCAAAGTTTATTTCAATTTTGTTATTTTTAAAAAAAATAGATTTAATTTTTGAATTTAAGACAAATTTATTCTTTGAGTTTTTTTTAAGTTTTTCTATAATTTTGTTGACATATTGTCTTGATCCACCCTTAACAGTCCTCCATTTTGGTCGAAATATAAAGTTGATTAACTGATGATTTTTAAAAAAAGTAAGTAGAGTTTTCGCAGGAAAATTTATTATTTCCTTTTCCGGGCAAGACCATATAGCAGATGACATTGGAATAAGATGATCATTTACAAACTCTTCACTAAATTTACACCTTTTTACGTATTCACTTAAACTTTCATTTTCCTTAATTTCAAAAGCATATTTGTAACCAAAAATAAAAAATACAACAATGTCTTTAAGCATTTTATAAAATTTAACATTAATTAAATTTCTTTTTTGAGCAAATATTCCTGTCATAGATCCAGAGTATTCTAATTGTCCATCTCTTGCTGAAACAGCAAAGGACATGTCTGAATTTATTGTTTCTATTTTCAAAAAATCAAAAAAACCTATTAAATTAGGATAGTTCAACTTGTTATAAACAATAAAGCCTGTATCAACTGAAATTAAATTTTGTTTATCTGTTATATCAACTGTGTTTGCATGGCCCCCAAATCTTTTGTCAATTTCAAATAAAGTAATATTATGTTTTTGTGACAGAAGTAAAGCTGAAGAAAGCCCCGATATACCAGAACCAATTATTGCAATTTTCATTTATTAAGAACTCTGTATTAGATTTTTTATTGTTTCTTTATTAATCCAGATCTTGGTGTACATTGATCTGAAAACATTTGTTGTAACATTGACTCTTTACAATTCAAATGATCTGGCATTTTCATACCTGATTGCTCTCGATAAATAGAAGCTATTACTAAAACAGAAATTAGTGCTGCTAAAATCCACATATTTTTGGACATATTTGTACCTATAATTTTTACCAATCATAAATATAATCAGGTAAGTTTTTAACTTCTATATTTTTTTCGTTAGTTACTCTATTTTTAACACTATTTCCACTCTTTACAATTTCTTTATCATTTCCAGATATAAGAGGATGCCATTCAGGTAATTTTTTTCCTTGATCTATAAGCTTATATGCGCATGTTTCAGGCATCCATTTAAGGTTTTTTAAATTTTCTGAAGATAAAACTGTGCAATCTGGGACTATAGATTTTCTATAATCATAGTTTTTGCATAATGCAGTTTTTTCACATAACAACTTACAAGATACGTTTGTATAGTAAATATCTTTTGTATCAAAATCTTCAAGTTTAATCACACAACATTTACCAC
>CABXSI010000038.1 GCA_902514865.1 uncultured SAR116 cluster alpha proteobacterium | reverse complement strand
TCACAACAAAACTTATTTAAAAGATCAAAAGAAACTTTCTTCTAAAGATACAAAAAATATTAAAAATAACCAAATAAAAGATAATAATAAAAATACAAAAGATGGGGAAGTTGAAACTGCAGGCTTCGCAGCTATCGAAGATGTACCATTAATTATTGATTTATCATCTGTTACTGATTCAGACGGCATGGGTTCGGTAAGCGTTCAATGGCAGATTTCTGCTGATAATAAAAAATGGACAAATATAAGCGGAGCAACTAATCAATCATTTACGCCAAGAGAAATTCATGTTGGCAGTAGATTACGAGTTGTTATATCTTATGTTGATGGCCAAGGAAATTTAGAACCACTTACTAGTCCCCCATCTACTCCTGTTAGAAATGTTAATGACAAACCAACAGGTTCAGCTCGCCTTATTGGATCCTCTGTTGAAGACAGTGCTCTGGTAGTTGATACATCAAGCATAGCAGATGAGGATGGTATTGGTGGTTTTGATATTACGTGGCAAAGGTCATCCTCAAAGTCTTCATGGGAAGCTTATCCAACAGGTCAAAATGAAGTGCTCAGATTAACTCAAAACCAAGTTGGTTATTCATATAGAGCAGTTGTTTCATACATTGATTCTCATGGTACAAGAGAAGTGCTTTATACAAGCCCTTCTGAAACAATAGATAATTTAGATGATCCAGTTCAAGGCGAAGTCACTATTATTGGGGAACCAAAAGAAGGAGTTACTTTAAGAGCCTTATCTAATTCATTATCAGACGAAGATGGTATTGCATCCATTTCTATTAGTTGGGAAACTTCAAAAGATGGAAGAAATTGGATTGGTGTAAATAGTTTAAGTGGACCAATTTTATCTTTAGGTCAATCTTTGGTTGGTTCTCAAGTTAGAGCAAGAGTTGCTGTAGTAGATAATTTTGGTATTGAAACTAATCTATACAGTCAAGCAACTAGAACAGTTGAAAATGTTAATAATAAACCATCGGGCAGAATTGTAATTAGAAGAGTAGGTCAATAAAGTTATAACAAATAAATCTCACTTTTATAATCTTAATAATATTCTTAACGGAGCATAGTTAATGAACAAAAAGTCTGATATTAATAATTCAGCTTCAAATATAATTTCATTTAAAAAATATAAAAATAAAAAGCCAAATGAAATAACATCTACTATAGCTGCTATAATAGCTATTAAAATAGATCATCCAAGCGATATTACACCAGAGGATTTTTTTGCGGGCCAACTTGATTGTATTGAAAATATAAATGTTCTAGCTTTTGAAGATGCTTTAGATAATAATAGTATAGGATTAACAACCAAAGATGCTCAAAATGAAGCTTCAAACGATGCTTAGTTTCTTACTAAATATTATTAATATAATAATTATCACTAAATCAACAAACTAACTTTTCTTTACTAATTTCCAAACCTGTGGCAATAATAAAGACGCAAGTAAAAGCTTATAAAAGTCACCTATAATAAATGGTTTAAGTCCATTTATAATTGCAAAATCAAAACCTTTTATAACACTTAGCTGTGCTATACCAAAAAAGTAAATCATAAACATACCTATTAACATTCCAAAAATAGATTTAAATAAAGATTTCCCCCATCCTCTATCTGCGAGTTCCCCAACTAATGCAGAAGCGACTAAAAAACCAAATAAAAAACCTCCTGTAGGTCCCATTATGTACATTAAACCACCACCATAGGCAAATACTGGTAATCCAATAATTCCTTGAAACAGATAAAGAGTTACTGAAGCTACAGCTATATTTCTGCCACATAGCATTGCAATCATTAATACGGCTAAAGGCTGTAGGGTCATTGGAACTGGGTATAGATCAACTTTAGTTTTTGCAGATAAAATTAGTAAAAAACTACAAATTAAAATTGTAAATAAGGTTGCGACAATGGAGAATTTTTCGATACTTTTTTCTTTTAAAAAAAGGCTTTCAATCCATGTATTTCTTGATATTTTATCCTCAATCATAAATAAATTCCTTTGATTAAATCAATTTAAATTATTAATATCATTTACAAATTTATAACATAAATTAGTTTTTTATAAAATTATATTTTGCAGAGTGTCAACAATGACTGAGATAGATGACATACTAACTCCTATGAGTGTATGGTTAAAAGAAAAGAGGAAAGTTGCTCTTGCCACCGTAATTTCAACATGGGGGAGTTCTCCAAGACCTGTAGGTGGACAAATGGCAATTGACAGTAATGGTGAAATAATAGGATCAGTTTCAGGTGGGTGTATAGAAGGGGCTGTAATAAATGAAGGTGTTAATTCAATAAATGATGGTAAATCGAGAATTAAAGATTACGGAATTTCAAACGATATGGCTTGGGAAGTTGGTCTAGCTTGTGGGGGTGAATTAAAAATTCTTATACAGCCTCTTAATCTTGAAGATGAAATAGTTTATTCTATAGTAGAAAATATAAAAAATAGAGAACCAACAAAACTAGTAATAAATTGTTTAACAGGCTCTAGACATATAGATAACTCTATAATCAATCAGATAAGTACTTATGATAAAATAAAAGAAGAATTTATTCATGTTATAGATCCTAAACCGAGGTTATTTATTGTTGGCGCTGTTCATATTGCTCAAGCTCTTACTTCATTAGCTAAAACAGCTGATTTTGAAATAATATTAATTGATCCTAGAGACCATTTCGCGACAGAAGACAGGTTTCCTAATTGTAAAATTATAAATGAATGGCCAGATACCGCACTATCAAATTTTATTCTTGATAAAGCCACACATTTAGTTACTTTGACTCATGATCCTAAAATCGATGATCCCGCACTGATTTATGCTCTAAAAAAAGATATTGGCTACATTGGTTCTTTAGGTAGTAAAAAAACTCATAATAAAAGATGTGAGAGATTAATTAATATTGGCTTTCGTCAAAGTGATTTATCCAAAATTCATGGACCTATTGGCCTTGATATAAAAGCCAAAACACCAGCAGAAATAGCTGTCTCTATAGTGGCTGAAATAATAAATTTCAGACGGTCTAAACATGAATAAATACAATAATATATTTATAAAAAAAATATTATTGGCCGCTGGTAACAGCAAACGTTATGGAAATAAAAACAAACTTGCAGAAAAATTTAAAGGTAAACATTTAATACAACATATAAGAGACACTTTGTTAAAAGCTTTTAATCCTAGTGAATTATTAGTAATATTAGGGCATGATTCTAAGACAATAAGAGATTTAATTGATAATAAAGATATTAAAATAATTAATAATAAAAAATATAGAAATGGTATTGGAACATCTATTTCAATAGCTATCCATCATTTAGACATCAATATTCAAGGCGTAATGATAATCCCTGCTGATATGCCTCTTATATCAGCAGAGGACTTAATGAAATTAGAAAAAGAATTTATAGCGCATAACTGTAAAAAAGTAGTTTTGCCAAAATATAAATATAAAATTGGAAATCCAGTTATACTGCCCAAAAGTTATTTTGCCTTATTAAAAAATCTCAAAGAAGACTTTGGGGCTAGATCTCAAATCAAAGAAAATGACATAGTAAAAGTAGATTGCGAAATTGGAACTGTTTTTGACATAGATACATCTAAAGCATTAGCAAAAGCCAATATATTGGATAAGGTTTAAGAGACTGCTCTAGCTGCTTTCTTTCTCTCGTGCTCTTTTAAAAATTTTTTCCTAATCCTAAGGCTTTTGGGTGTCACCTCAACCAACTCATCATCATTAATAAATTCTAATGCAAATTCAAGTGTAACTTGTATAGGTGTAGTTAGAGTAACTGCTTCGTCATTTCCTGATGCTCTGACATTCGTAAGTTGTTTACCTTTTAGAGGGTTTACAACTAAGTCGTTATTTCTACTATGTATTCCTACGATCATACCCTCATAAACCTCAATACCATTTTCAATAATCATTTTACCTCTTTCTTGAAGGTTAAATAAAGCATATGGTAGAGCTTTACCTTGACCAATAGAAATGAGAGCACCGTTTCTTCTTCCAGTATGAAGACCTTGGACTGTTGATCCATATTTATCAAAAGTATGATACAATAAACCAGATCCAGAGGTTAAAGTTAAGAATTCTGACCTAAAACCTATTAAACCTCTACTTGTAATATTATAGTCTAAACGAACTCTTCCTTTACCATCAGGAACCATGTCTGATAATTGAGCTTTCCTTTCTCCCATTTTTTCCATTACTTTACCCTGATGAACCTCTTCAACATCTATGGTAACGTTTTCATATGGTTCTTTTTTCTCGTTATCAATTTTTTTAGTAATCACCTCTGGAGAGGATACGCCCATTTCGAATCCTTCTCTTCTCATATTTTCAATTAAAATAGATAAATGTAATTCGCCCCGACCAGAAATTCTGAATTTGTCTGGATTGTCTGTGTCTTCAACCCTAAGGGCAACATTTGTTTTTAATTCTTGATGTAAACGGTCTCTAATAGATCTGCTTGTAACTAATTTACCTTCTTGTCCTGCAAAAGGGCTATCATTAACTTGTATGATCATACTTAAAGTAGGTTCATCAACTGAAAGTTTTTCTATACCTACAAATTTTCCAAATTCACATATAGTATCTGATATTTTTAATTCACCTAAACCACTTATTGCTACAATATCACCAGCATTGGCTTCATCAACTTCTTGCTTTTCAAGGCCATGGAAATTCATAATTTGTAATACCTTGGCTTGGCGAATTTCACCATTGACACTACCAACCGATACCTGTTGTCCTTTTTTTAAGTTACCTCTCCTTATTCTGCCTGTACCTATCAGTCCAACATAACTTGAATAACTTAATGCAGAGACCTGTATTTGAAGATCTCCATTAGGATCAACCTTAGGATAGGTAACATTTTTTATAATAGTTTCAAATATAGTATCCATATTATCTGATTTATTAGACAAATCGTCAGTAGCCCAGCCTTGAATTGCAGAAGAGTATACTACAGGGAAATCTAGTTGATGTTCGTCAGCTCCCAACCTATCAAAAAGATCAAATGTTTGATCAAGAACCCAATCAGGTCTGGCGCCGTCTCTGTCAACTTTATTTATAACTACGATAGGTCGAAGTCCTGCCTGAAGAGCTTTTTTAGTAACAAATCCAGTTTGTGGCATCGGTCCATCAACTGCATCAACTAGCAATAACACAGAATCTACCATAGAAAGAACTCGTTCAACTTCTCCGCCAAAATCTGCATGACCTGGAGTGTCTACAATGTTAATTCTGTATTCTTTCCATCTTAAGCCGGTGTTCTTAGATAAGATTGTTATTCCACGTTCTTTCTCAAGATCATTAGAATCCATTACTCTCTCAATTGTTTCAGTATGAGCTGCAAATGTTCCAGATTGCTGCAGTAAAGTATCAACTAAAGTAGTTTTGCCATGATCAACATGGGCAACTATTGCTATATTTCGAATTAATTTTATTTTTTCTTCAGCAGATAATTTATTACTCATTTTATCTCATTTTTTGAAGTTAATTTTCAAGTGTGATTATATAGCTCTTTAACAGACCTATTGTCACTAAATAAAATCAATTAAATAAAATCAATCTATATAATTTGTTTTATATTATATAAATAAATCTTCTTTGACTTCCGAAATAGGCTTCAATTTTTCAATTTTTAGAGCTAAAGCAAGTAATGGAGGAACCATTAACAAAGTCAAAATAGCAGATGTCGCTAAACCACCAAAGACAACTGTGCCAATCCCACGATATAATTCGGAGCCTGAACCAGGAAAGATAACTAATGGGATTAACCCAAAAAGACTTGTCAAGGTAGACATAAATATTGGCCTAATTCTGTTTCTAGTTGCCTCAGTTATAGCTTCTGAAATTATCATACTTTCATGTCTTATATGCCATAAGGTTTGCTCTACCATTAGAATAGAATTATTTACAACAATTCCTGCCAAAATTATAAATCCTAACATTGTCAACATATCCAGAGGTTGAGCTGAAAATTGATTTAAAAAAACTAAACCTAGAACTCCTCCTGCGCCTGCAACTGGAACAGTTATCATTATTACGAGTGGAAGAACAAAAGATTTCATAAGAACTGTAAGCAATAAAAATATTACAAACAGTGCAATCATTACATTATTTTTCATTGCTATCCAAGTTCGCTCTAACTCACTTGCCGCACCAGAAAGATTTATAGATACACCTTCAGGAATATTTTTAGTAGTAGGGTTTATTACTGAATTTTGAAGTTTCAAAACAGCATTTTCTAGAGAGATACTTTCGTGAGGACGTAACTGTAAAGTTATCACTCTCCTACCAGACAATCTTTTTATCTGCTTTGGAACCCCGATCAAGTTTATATCAGCAACCTGAGATAATCTTACTATTTCCCCTGTTTTTAAAATTAAAGGTAAATTTTTTATATCATCAATCTTATTATTATTAGCCTTATCAGAGGTTAATATAAGTTCTATAAGCCTACCTTCAAATGGTATTTCAATAACCCTTATTCCGTCATTGTAAACATCTAATGACTGAGCAAATTCTTTGGCAGTCATGCCGATATTGGCAAGTTGTTCTGGAATAGGTTTTATGATTACTTGAGGAGACCCACTTCCCATTTGAGGAACTGAACGAACTTGATGTCCATCCTTAGGGGGAAATTGATTTCTAATTAACCTAATAATTTTTTGAGCAGTTGGTTGTATTAATTCTAAAGAGGATCCTGTAATTTCCACCTTTATTACTCTTGAACCTCCTACAGACCTTCCAAATAATGATGCTTGTTGAGCAAAAGCTCTCGCTCCTGGTTGTAATCTAATAGGCTTCGTAAGCACAGGTAAAATTTCTTTAACTCTTTCTGGATTATCAGTAGCTGCGCCTGCGAATGCGCCTCCAGAATAAGCAACAAAGAAAAAACGTGCAATTTTAGGTTTCCCATATGGACCATCATTTTCAGCCTCCCAAAGAGGTTGAGCAGCTCTTTCCATAGCCCGCGATATTTCTAAAGTTGCTTCTTTATTATAACCAGAAGGTACCATTATGCGTGCAAAAACAAAATTTCTGTTCCCATCAGGTAAATAATCAAGTGGAGGAAGAAAAGATGAAATAATAACGCCTGCAGTTAAAACTAGACCAAAAACAACTGTAAGGCCAAATTTAAGAGAGCTTGCAGAGTAAGAAGAATATTTTTCCATTAATTCAGAAAATTTAGCGGCAAAGGCATCTAAAAAAATAATTGAAAAGTTTTTAGTTTCTTTTGATTCAGAATTTTTCAATATTTTAGCTGCAATTGTGGGTATTAATGTAACAGAAATGATAACTGATATTAATACTGATACAGAAATTGCAATACCTATATCTCTGAATAATTGCCCAATAGGTAAATCTAGGAGTAAAATTGGAATAAATACTACAACAGTAGTAAGTGCCGAACCAAGTATTGGAGCCCAAACTTGACGTGATCCATTATATGCAGCCATAATAGGAGCCATACCTGATTGTTTCAACCTAAATATATTCTCCTGACTAACAATAGATGCATCAACCACCATTCCAACTGCAAAAGCTAATCCTGCTAATGAAATGACATTTACAGATAGACCCAACCAAGAAATAGCTACAAACGTACCTATAACAGAGACTGGAATGGCTAACATAATTATAAATGTAGGACGAAAACTTCTTAAAAAGAGCATAAGTATACAAATTGCTAAAATCCCACCAATAATAATATTTTGCTGAACTAATTTAATAGCAGCATTTATATAAACAGTTTCGTCATAAACATTATTTAAAACGAGTCCTTTTTCAGCAAGAGGTCCATTATTAAGTTTTTCAATTTCTACTTTCAAATTTTCAATAATTTCAACTACGTTTGAATTTGGTTCTCTGATAATGGCAAAAGTTATGGCATCTTGTCCGTTCATTCTTCTAAAACTAGTTGGCTTTTTGTAAGACATATAAATCTTTGCAACATCTTTAAGTTTTACATTTATAGACCTACCATCTAAACCTGTTTCAGACCGTAAAATAATATTTCTAGCTGTAGAAGATGTATACGATATGGCTTCAGCTTTTAGAGAATAAGTTCTTTTTCCTTCAATTATTTCACCTGCAGTAACTTGAGCAGAACTTGCTTTTAAGGCCTCTAAAACACTTGGTATAGAAATTGAATACTCAGCTAATTTTTGAGTGTCCAAAGAAACTTTTAGTTCTCTTTTTTGTCCCCCGCGAAATGTTATTTCTGAAATCCCTTCAATACGGGATAATTTTTCTATTATCTCAAACTCAACAAAATCCCCTAAAGTTCCTAAATCATCAATTTTAGAGTTGGGTAATTTGACCATAGCTAATCTTGAAATTGGG
>CABXSI010000037.1 GCA_902514865.1 uncultured SAR116 cluster alpha proteobacterium | reverse complement strand
CAACTTTCAACAACTCAACTTCGTCATTCGGTTTTAAATGTGACATTTGCTTTAATGTACTATCATGAAAAACAGTGAAAGCTGGCAGATTTTGGCTTGTTTGATTAGAATGCAGTTTTTCAACTTTAACACCGTTTTCCCTTAAATCAGCAACTTGATTTTCAATAAGAGAGATGAGAGGTGAAATTACTACTGTTTTTTTTCTAATACAATCGCAGGTATTTGATAACAAAGGGATTTACCAGCCCCTGTGGGCATAATTGCAAGTGTTTGTTTACCATCAAGTATGTTTTTAACAATTTCTTCTTGTCCATTTCTAAAAGAAGAAAAGCCAAATATTTGTCTTAAAACATCACTTGCTTTTAAATTTTGTTCTATACTATCCATAAAACATTTTTACCATTACTCATTAATTTTACTCTTATCTTGAATATAATGATGAGTAGATATAATTGATAATAAATCAACCTATAATTTAAACTAGCATTGTAGTTAATAAAATAACACTTTTTCAATTACATTTTGAATAGTATAGGTAAGTAATGGATAATTTGTTCCCTTTTAAGAGGGTTAGATAGGTTTACTAAAATGCTAATTTTTTCACTCATAGCGCTAATAATATTTGGAAATTTGATTTATGCTTATCAATGTATTTTCCAAACACGTAAGTACATTGAGAAATATGGCTTCGGTGAAGGCAGCGCAATTATGACAAGACTTGTTGGCACTTTTGCTGCTGGCTTTGCAGTCACCCTAGCTATTGCTTTACTCACTTCTATCGAAGGCGCTTGGTTACTGTTTGTATATGGTTTTGTGCAGGCATGTATCGGGGCAGTTGTTTGCTTTCAAACTATCCATAGTTATTGGGGTTCTGTTGACGGCGTAAAGACATCTGCTGAAGGGTACGTGGCCCCAGCTATAATAGCATTTTTAAACTTAATGGTGCTTGTTATTGGTTGGGACTTACTGTTTAAAGTATGAATATTGAATATCAGCCTATAGGAGATCTTTTTTACGGTCCAAGAGGTGGTGGGACCATCTACCATACGTAATTGTATGCAATTGTTTTTATTGAATGATATAATATAATTTTTTCAGTCTACAACTTTATATACAAATATTTTTATATTTTAGTTGTCTTTATCAATTTCATTAATATTATTTTCAATTTCTTTTAACTTGCTCTCTGCTAACTTTCTTATATCTTGATTAAATTTTACTAAACAACACATTGTTCTAAAAAAACATATTAAGCTTCACATTGAATGCATCATCATCCGATAACTGCCCAAATGCAGAAGTTGCTGTGCGTGCATTATAAAACTGGCTGGTCAGTTTGACGCTGGTGAAATCATTGATCCGTCGCGACGCTTCCAAATAGACAAAGGACTGATCCGTTTTACGGTCCACTGATGTCAAAAATAGGATATTGCTGTCTGCAATGTCATTAAATACCAGCCTTACACCCGCAACACCAAATTGATTGGCTGCTGCCTGTGGGCGGTCATCATGTTGAATTTCACCAATCAAGCCAATATCCCATGTTGTTTTAAATGGTCCGTAATAAGTATATTCAATCCCTGCGACAGCCGCCACAAAATCATGAGCGCCAATTAAGCTGCTTTGGGTGCCATGAAGGCTTTCCCATTTGAGCAATGTCACATTACCCGTATATTGTGCTTCAAATCCAATTGATTTTTGTAAAGCGTAATAGGGGTTTAATGCGTTGCCATCACTGCTGACAGACAAAATGGGATCACGGGCAGTACCGTAAAAAATACTACCTGCCAGATCCCAATCTCCAGCAAAGCTGGACAAGCGTGCCGCAAAGTCGTCTGCATCCTTGTCATCTTTACGCGCATATTCTGCAGAACTGACCGGAACTCCACTACTCGGATGCGCGTCACTATCATTAAATGTTTTTTCTCGAAAACTATAAATATACCAAAGTTGTAAATCACCAATATCTAGATAGCGCTCAGCAGATATAGATGGTGCTCCAAGTTTACCTGACTTACCATCATTTGCTGCGGCATCAGACTGGTTAATAACATCTACAACATTTTTGCTTTCTGCTTTGCCCCAAAATTCCTGACGATTTCCAAAAAAAACATCAAATCCTGCAAAGGGGCTGCGAAAATAAGCCTGTCGAGCTTCAATAATTCGGCGACCACTATCTTTTTTATCCCCACGGAATATGAATTCACCCACAATTCGACTTTCGTCAAAATCACGAAAAGCATCAATCTTCAATTCCGCAGATCGCCCTTCTGATGCCGTACCATCAGCATGATCTGGATAAAAATCTAGCCGTGATGATAGCGTGCCATTAACCTCACCAGCAAAAGCCGTTTGTGCTAACAAAAGGACAATGGCAAAACTGCTAGCAGAAGACGTGATCATCGAGTTCGTTTCAATGCAGATTTTTCAAAATCACGTTCGGTCATGCCGGTTTGCAATTTCCAATCGGCAAACATCAGTTCCGTTTTCTTGCCTGTCTGGTGATTAATCATAACCAAACGATTTGACCGCCAGAATTTATCTAGATATTGATTATAATCTTCATAGGTCAAGGTTTTCAAAAGTGCGTCTTTGCGGTCATAGAAATCAATTTTATGAACGCGGTACTCAGCCTTATCCATCCAAACGATCTGGCGCTTATAACCACTTTTGGGATCAACCGGATCATATTCAACAACAAAACAGTCAAGACCATTTAACTTTTCATCACGCAGATAATTATAGGTGTATTTTTCAACTTCCTGACTGGCAATATCTTCATACGAAAATTCACTACCCATAAAAGGACCTGCCTTATTTGACGAGGCGATACGCTTAACGCGTTTCAAAGCTGGCAAATATAACCATTGGTCATCAGAGTCAGCCTTCTTTGTGTGCGAAAGGAAAGCTGTGCCGCGCACATCACCCGGACTATCAAATATCACAAGAGACTTATCACCTTCTTTATCACCCTCAAACGTTCTATTACGGATTGCACGTTCAGTTGATTGGCCATATTTGTCCATTAGGATCATTGTTATCTGTGCGGTTGAATCACCAAACCCCTTGTCGCGGCCATCGGCTTCAATCGCAATCTCTCGTCCTTTTTCAGGCGAGGCAAATGCCGCTGTTGTCATAACAGCAGAGGCGATAGCGACAAACATGGTTGCAATAGCGAGTTTCATTTTAGTCTCCTTGGACAACATTATGAGATTAAGCATTTTGTGGTGCTTCTTTAGCAGCCATTACCCGTACAGGTTCTTTTTTATCTTTGTCAAGGGCAATCAGCAATGCAGGGAGCAATGTCATATCAGCAATCAAAGCTATAACAAGGGCTATGCCTGTTAACATTGCCATATTGCTGTTTACACCAAAGGTTGATTGCGCCAGAATAGCAAAACCAGCTGTTAATATCAGGGTTGTTACAACAAGTGCCGTTCCAACACCTTTGAAAGCCGAAATGACAGCATCATGCGCAGACAGTTTTAATTCGCGACGAGCAATCTGATATTTGCTAAGAAAATGAACGCTATCGTCAACCACAACGCCAAGCGCCATACCAGCAACAACAGCGACAGCCATATTGACCTGCCCGACAAGCAAACCCCAAAGGCCAAAGGCGAGTGCTGCAGGCAGCAAGTTAGGTATCAAGCTGATGATTCCAAGCCTGACATCACGTAAGGCAATTAGAATAACACCACTAATCAGCAAAACGGCAACAAGAGTTCCTAGCAGCATACTTTGAATATTTCGTTCAGAAATATAGGCAAACATTACAGTAGGTCCGACAGCTGTCAGATTAAATTCAAGCTCATCCGCAAGGTAGCTTTCAGCCCGTGCAATCCAGGCACGAAGTTCATTCGTGGTCATATCTTCTATTGTAACTATGACCTGTGTTGATGATTTGCTTATATCAAGTTGATTGTTCAAATCCAAACCGAATGGCAAGGATAGTTCATATAAAAGTAGATATTGAGCTGCAAGTTCACGCGAATCAGGCACCTTGTAAAAAGCTGGATCACCAGCGTTCAGATCACGATTAAGACGCTTATAGGTGTCTGAAATAGATTGGACATGTGTTACAACAGGCTCATTTTGTGCCCAGGCGGTAAAATTAGATACTTTTTCAATAAAGACCGGATCGCTAACACCATTTGATTCGCCAGCAGTTAAACTAAATTGTACTTGATTAACACCAGTTAGATTGTGACTGATCCAGTCGGTATCTTGACGATACTGGACTGACTCGTCAAAATATTTAACAAAGTCATCATTGATTTCATTGAGTGGAATAAGTGACAGAACACTAACTGAGATAATAACACTGGCAGTTAAAACCGACTTATAACGCGAAGCAACATAGACGCCAAGCTTTCCCATTTTATCATCAAGATTTGCCAAAGTGGCTTTTGATTTCAGCGGCACAAAGCTAATGAGAATGGGTAACAGAACGATTGAAAATATCCAGGCTGCCATAACGCCTATGGCTGTTACATTACCCAGGTCATGAAACGGTGGGGAATCTGAAAAATTCATTGAAAGAAAACCCAGAGCCGTTGTCAGACTAGTTAGGAAAATAGGTTTCCCATTAATTCGTATACTATAAAGCAAGCTGTCGCGTTGACTATGTCCTGCCCGCATCCGGTTGAACATACTTACTAATAAATGAATTGAGTCAGCGACAGCAAGGGTGGTGATAATAGTTGGTGCACTAGCCGATGGCGGCGTCAGACCAATGCCCATCCACCCACCAGCGCCCATTGCTACAATTATACTTGGCACGACAACTAACAGCACTAAAAAAGTTGCCATTATCGATCTGAGCAATAAATAAGCGACAATCAAAATGACCAAATACATCGCCGGTACCAATGTTGCCATGTCCAGCATAGATGATTCCAGAAACGCGTTATTCAGAAAAATAACACCTCCCAAACGAATTTTGACATTATGTTTAGCTTCGATCTCGGCAGCCATTTTGCGTGCAGCAGCCGCCACTATGGCAACCTCATCAGCGTTTTTACCTGGCATCTGAATGGTTGCGTTTACCGATGTGGCCCGATGTTGCTTATCGTGAATTTTTCCTGCCAGAGCTGGCTCGGTGGTGCTCACATTATCAACCAAAGCTTGCTCATCAGCGCTCATTGACATTGCATCAGTATATAAATCCCGGACAATCAGATCATCACCTTCAACTTCGGTATGCTGATAATTTGATAGGCTATCAACTCGGATGGAAAAAGGAAGTTGCCACGCAATGTCGGTCAACTCCTCAACAGCGGCCAGCACCTCAGGCGCGTTAGCTTTGCCTGAGATTGGATCAACAGCAAAGTTAACGTTATCAATCTTGGTATAGGTCTGTTGGATTTGCTCAAATGCTTTAAGTTGCGGATTTTCTTTACCAAAGAACACTCTGTAATCATTGTCAAAGTAAAGAAATTGGGCACCTGTGGCAGCAATCAAAGTTACAGCTGTGATAAGACTTAAAACTAGGAACCTGTATTTAAGAATCCATTCTCCATATGAACTATTTTTCTGTGACATTAAAGCACCCTTTTAAAAAGACAAACTAAGATGAAAGCATTTATAATAAAAAACATTTAAGAAATTAAACAAGTTGTAAGTATAACAAAAAATTATTTTACAAAATGTATTTCAATTTACATATTAAACTTATATTTAATTAAATTTTCAAATTCCTTTGGATTAAGATATAGTTGATAAAAAGACTTGGATACCAAACTTTATAAAAATAGCTAAATAAATTAGGTTTGCCAAATAAATAGACAGATATTGATAAATTTCTAACTTTAAAGTGCTCTAATATATTTCTTAACGATCAGCCAATTTTATAGCTGATTTTAGAGCTTTTTGTTGACATGCGGCTTAGCTATTTCATAAAAAAATCATGAGTGTGTATAAAGAAATTGGTATTCATGGAAATACGGCTAGAGAATTCCCACAGATTCACTCGAAATAGTGACAACAATCAAATATGACTTTTTTTGAGATTGTCGAACTGATATGGCTTGGTTCTAATTTTATATTTTTTTTGTGTAACTAATATTTATTGCATATATATGTAATTTTTTTCTAACTATAATAAACTTATATGAATTATTTAAATAACCCTAACCATGCTTGTCCATTGGAGGTGTATACGTTATGTTTAGATACGGTGCTGGTATTTTATTTTCAATTATATCTACAAAGCTATCAAATGCTTCAACTTCTTCAGAGTTAAATACATCTGTTAAAAGTTTATTATTTTGTTCACTAAGTTTTAATACTATTCCAGATTTTACAGAGTAATCAACCCATTTTCCCTCTTTCAATTTTAATATTTGTCTCCGAACAGTTTCAATGCTTAAACCTGTTAAATCAGAGACAAGGGTGTACGTTAAAACTGTTTTATTATTGAAACCTTCTTTACCAAATTTTTCCCATAATTTTATAACATTATCTTTATAATTTCTTTTACAATCAAACTCTGGAGATTTCTTTAGGATTAAAGCATAATGCCAACATATAACCTGAAATATTAAATAACCATTAGCATTTCCAAATAACTTCAATAATTTTCTTGATCTATTAATCTGAAAAAAAAGGTATTTGTCGCAAATTGATAGTAAGTTTATTTTTAGAAGATTTTCCATTTTCATAATAAGTAACAGCCCCGACTTGGTCTTTAGTCAAAAATATATAAAAAATACCATTTTTTTTAATAGGGAGCGGCCACCTAATATATCATAAATTAGTATCAAAATTTTAAAATGTCTAGTTTAAATTATATATATAAATAATCTGCTGGTTAAGTCTAAAGTATAACTTAAAAACTCCACCAACCCATCAATGAACTCTGGTCCATTCTCCATGGACTACGGTCAATGGGCAGAGCACCCCTTAACAATTGACCAATCTTAATTAGGAAAAGGGAAACTTCTTGTTATTTCATTTTAATCATCTGATTTAATAAGATTTTATAGAATAATAATTATTCAGTCTACAAATTAGCCTACAATTTACTTTAATTTAGTTTAGATTTGAAAAATTCTTGATGTTAAAAGCTACCCTTATCCTAAAAATTAGATGCTCCTCCAGGCAACTAACTAATGGCCAGATATCAATTATAAAGCCTTAAGTTAATTCTGTCCTTACAACCAAACTTTTTTGTAAAAGTCTCGAATGTCTTTTATTAGAGAAGAGGGTTGTTCAAGAGCTGCAAAATGACCACCTTTGTTCATTTCAGTCCAATGCACTAGGTTAAAAAGCCTTTCCACATAGGACTTAGGAGGCCATGATAAAAACTCTTTTGGATAAACAGCACAT
Organism: uncultured SAR116 cluster alpha proteobacterium; assembly: GCA_902514865.1. Classification (GTDB taxonomy): domain Bacteria; phylum Pseudomonadota; class Alphaproteobacteria; order Puniceispirillales; family Marisalimonadaceae; genus Marisalimonas. The sequence continues at coordinate 1,640 of CABXSI010000037.1, read as the reverse complement.
CCAGTTGGAACCTCTACCCTTTTGCCATCATTAGAGAGAATTCGTCCTCCTTCTTTAACTCTGCCATAATAAATCCAAGATGACGTATTAAATGATTTAGTTAGAATATAGATCATAATATTTGTTAATAAATCGTCTTTTTGGTATGTAAAATCTAGACTTCCATCTTTTAAATCAGACCAATGGTAAAATTTTTCTATTATCCAAGCAGCTACACCTAATGGGCTTTCCATCATAGCGTAACTTAGTGTTTGAGGTTTAGTGCTTTGTATAGCAAAATATCCGCTTTGAGAGACATAATCTATATTAAATTGCTTTTCCCATTTTTTTTCTTCCTCTGTTTTTGGCCCGTCAATATGTCTTGCTGGAAGCATGTTAATATGGATAGCTTTACAATTTTTTGAGTGATCAAAACCAAGCCATGTAGAAATTGCACTACCCCAATCACCTCCTTGAGCAACATATCTTTCATAACCAAGGTTTTCCGTCATAAGTTTATTAAAAATCTCAGCAATTCTTCTTGGTCCAATCGGATTAGCAGGTTTCCCAGAAAAAGCAAAACCAGGAATAGAGGGCGCAATAATATCAAAACAAATTTCGTCTTTATTCCCAAATTTTTCTGGTTCACAAAGTGGTTCAATGATTTCCAGAAATTCAACTATTGAGCCGGGCCATCCGTGAATTAAAATTAACGGGATAGCCTTCGGGGAAGAAGATTTTTTAAAAATGAAATGAATATCAATATCATCTACTTTTGTAATATAATTAGGCTGTTGATTTAATCTGAACTCCTGAGATTCCCAATCATATTTCTTGGTCCAATAATCAGCTAAATTCTTCAGGTAATCTATATTTGTTCCAAAAGACCAGCCACCTTCTTTAGGCATTTCATGCCATGGAAACATTTCAACTTTTTCTTTAATTTCCACAATTCTTTGTTTGGGATAGGATATTTTAAAAGGGTCTATTTTCATTTTAAAAATAAAAGTCTGATAAAAGTTAATGATATAAATATTTAATTGACATTCAAGCGGAATAATTCTTCTACATGGATTTTTGCACAATCAATTAATTTAAAATCAACATTGTTTGATCGATAAATCAAGGCTAGGTCAGTCCCTCCAAGCATTATTGCATCGACCTTATTCTTACTAAGAAATTGATTACATGCTTTTTCAAATATTTCTTTTTGTTCATTATTTGCACGACCCAAAGTTGCCATTTCGGCATATGCTTCGTGCACTTTATCTAAAAGGTTATCCTCTGGTATAAATACTTCGGCTGATGTTATCATTGAATAAAATTTTGACACCATAACTGGTTTGGTACCAATGATGCCAATTCTTTTATAGCTTCTGCGTTTAATTTCTTTTTGCACACAGGACAAAAGGTCTACCACTGGCAGCACAGATTTTTCTTTGAACTTTTCAATACAGAAATGACCAGCGATAGAAGTAATAGCGACAAAGTTAGCTCCTGCTTTTTTTAGTCTTAGCGTTAAATCATTATAGATTGCTACTTGTCCATCTTTGTTATCGTCCATCAAATTTTTAATTAGAGTTGGGGCATCCGCGTGTACAATCGTCATATCCAAATTTTTTTCTTCGGATGCAAATTTTTCTATCAAACTCCGATAGTAA
>CABXSI010000036.1 GCA_902514865.1 uncultured SAR116 cluster alpha proteobacterium | reverse complement strand
AATTATTAATTGTCGGTGAGCCTAAAAATAATGCTAAAAATACTATTGAAAAAATCATTGATAATTACGATTGCGCCATATTCTTTGCAAGAATTGGTGATCAAGAAAGATTTGAAAAGCCGTCATCTAATACAAAACGTATTATGTCTTATGTTAGGAATATTGATTCGCTTTGTTCGTTGTTTGCATCTACAAATTATGAAGAAATGCAGAGATTTAAGGATGTTATAAATAAAATTATTTTTGACGCTGATAATATTGAAATATCTTGTCCCCTAGGTACAAATCTAAAGGGTACAATTGATAAGAAAAATATAAATCAAAACAAAGATACTAGTGTTGTTAGATTTCCAGTTGTCGTACCGTCACCAATACTTGCAAAAAATTTTTCTGGGGAAGTAGTTCTAGATGGTTACCTAACTTCAACTGGATCAAAAGTTTATGAGCCGATCAGTTTAAAAATAGAGAGCCCAGTAACTGCAACTATCTTAAAAGGGAAAATATCTAATTTAAATGGAGAAAAAAAAGTAGTTGAAAAAATTGAGAAACATTATGAAACCGTTTCAAAAATCTTTAATATAGACCACGATATTGTTCATTCTTGGCATGCAGGTATAAACCCTGGTATTCATTATTCAAATTCGGTTGAGGAAAATCCTGACAGATGGTCAAATACTATTTTCCCGAGCCCAAAATATTTACACTTTCATACCTGTGGTAATTACGCTCCTGGAGAAATTTGTTGGATGATAGCTAATCATAATATAAAAATTGATAATGTACCTCTTTGGGAAAATGGAATTTTAAAAGTAGATTCATTTGATGAAACTATTCAACATCTTCAAAATTCGTCAGATTTGAGAAATTTGTACAATACTTAATTTTAAGACAAAGTTTTGAAAGGATTATTAATGAACAATACTTACGATGCAATTATTATTGGAGCAGGTGTTATTGGATCTGCAATAAATTTTGAGTTGTCAAAAAAAGGATGGAAAACTTTAAACATCGATAAAAATCCTGAATCAGGTTATGGATCGACATCAGCATCTTGTGCTATTATAAGAGTTCATTATTCTACTTTTGATGGCTGTGCTATGGCTTATGAGGGTTATCATTATTGGAAAAATTGGAATAAATATCTAGAATTGTCTAATGACCATGATTTTGCAAAATTTGTTGAAAGTGGTTGTATGATTTATAGAACAGAAGAGAATGGATACTTAGATACTATAATAAATAGAGCAAAAGAACTTAATATTCCTTTTGAACTTTGGTGTCCCAATGATATTAAATCTAATTTGCCTATCGTAGATGTTCATAAATACGCACCCGTAAAAGCTCCATCAGATAGACTATTTGGTAAACATAAAAATGAATTACTTAAAGGGGCTATTTTTTTTCCAACAGCTGGTTATATAAATGATCCAAAATTATCTGCGTATAATTTACAGGTTGCCTCGGAGCAAAAGGGAGGTAAGTTTTTATTTAATAAAGAAGTGATCAGTATAATTAAAAAAGATAATAAGGCTGCTGGCGTAGAGTTATCAGATGGTAGTAAAATTAATTCTAAGGTAGTTATTAACGTTGCAGGCCCACATTCACATAAAATCAACCAAATGGCTCAAGTTGGAAAAGAAATGAATATTAAAACAAAAGCATTAAAAGTAGAAGTGTCTCATGTATCATCTCCTAAAAATTTTGATTATGAAGCAGATGCGTTCGTAGTGTCTGACGGTGATATAGGATGCTATAGTAGACCAGAAACAGGGAATCATATTTTAATTGGAAGTGAAGACCCTGAATGTGACGAAAGAATATTTGTAGATCCTGATAACTGGGATGAAAATTTTACAGAGCAATGGAAAACTCAAGTATTACGCCAGGCTCAAAGATATCCAAATTTACCCATTTCTAACAATGTAAAAGGTGTCGTTTCATTATATGACGTAACTGATGACTGGATCCCAATATATGACAAATCTGACTTACCTGGTTTTTATATGGCGATTGGTACTAGCGGTAATCAATTCAAAAATGCTCCCGTTGCAGGAGTGTTGATGTCTGAATTAATTGAGTATTGTGAGAATGGAAATAATCACGACACAGAACCACTTACTATTAATCTAAAGTATATTAATAAAGACATAAATTTGAAATTTTATTCAAGAAACAGACAGATAAACGAAGAGAGTAGTATGTCAGTGTTAGGCTAGAAATAATTTAATTTTTATCTTTTTCCATATATTGTCTAAAGTTTTCAAAAAAAGTTTTAGATAATTTTTTAGCTGTACTTAAAATTAAACGGCTCCCAAGTTGAGCAATTTTTCCTTTGACTTCGCTCTTAGCAACATACTTTAATATGGTTTGTTCACCATCTTTGGTCAACTCAACATCAGCTCCACCTTTAGCAAATCCAGCAACACCACCATCTCCTTCCCCAGTAAGTGAATATTTTGTAGGACCATTGGATAAATCCAAAGTAACTTTTCCCTTAAACTTAGCTTTTATAGGGCCAATTTTCAAAACAACCTTTGCAGATAATTTGCCATCATCTTCTTCAATAAGTTCTTCACAACCAGGGATACATGATTTTAATACCTCAAGATCGTTTAATGACTTATAAACTAATTCCAATTTTGCTGGTATTGTAATTTCATCGTTAAGTTCCATGATTTTCTCCGATTTACTTAAATTTACTATTTAAAATTTTTTACTTCCAATTTTACCAGATCTTTTTAACTCAATTATTTCTGCAAAAATTGATAAGGCTACTTCCTCGGGCATAATTGCATTTATAAAAATTCCTGCAGGACAAATTATATCTTTTAATTTTTCTTGCGACACACCGTCATCTATTATTTTCTTTTTTAAAGCTTGATATTTTTTTTGGCTTGCAACAAGGCCAATATAAGTTGCTTTTATTTTAAGCGATTCTGTTATTGCTATTAGGTCTGAGTTACCCTGAGTAGCTATAACAATATATTTCTCCGAAAATTCATTTAAATTATTATTATTATCGTCTTGAAAGTTTCTAACATGAACTACATTAAAGCTATATTTCTCGCCAAATTTGACTAATTCATTTGCAATTGGTGTATTACCATAAATTATTAATTCTGATTTAGGATAAAAAGGCTCAACAAAAATATCCATTGAACCTTCACTAGGACAATAATTTTTTTTATGAAAAGTTTGATCACTTTTTAATTCGTTTAAATCTTCTTTAATATCGTCTGGACTTAACACAACTAATTTGGGTTTTTTTAAATTTAGTGTTTCTAAAGCTGTATTACGTACAGCGTTCGTAACACATCCACCTCCAAGCCAACCTGATAATATTTCACCTTTGTTTGAAATTATCGCTTTCATGCCAGGTTTTGCAGCAGTTGACGACATAGTTCTGATGACAGTAGCAATTACAAAAGAAGATCCCTTGTTTTCAAGAGTTTTCAAAACATTTTCAAAATTTAATTTTTCATCATTATTTGTCATATCATACATAATTCTTTTTCTAAATTTTCTAAATCTTCTATAGTACTACAAGGCGCAAATAAATCTAAATACGAAGATGCTTCTTTCATGCTTGCAGCAACTGGTTCATAATTCTCCCATCCAAGAAGAGGATTTAGCCAGATTATTTTACAATTTCTCTTTTTTAATTTTTCAAGTTCTTGTGAAACAATTTTTGGACTTCCTGTGTCGTAACCATCAGAAATAATAATAACAACTGTTCTACCATTAACTTGGTTTTTTGAATAAACATTATTAAATTCTTTTAATGACTTTCCAATTTTAGTACCACCCGAAAATCCCTCTGTAAGTAAAGAAATCCTATTAACCGCATTTAAAGTGTCATTATCTTTAAGATATTCTGTAACTCTCATCAATCTAGTGTGAAACAAATATACATCTGCAGATTGATCAACGCCTACCAAACCTTTAACAAAAGTTAAAAAAATCTGACTATATACCTTCATAGATCCCGATATATCTAATATGCTTACTATTCTCATCGGCTTTTTAGGCTTACTTTTTTTATACAGTTTAATAGGATAACCTTCATAGGCTAATGATTTACTAACAATTTTCCTTAAGTCTAATTTAACACCTTTTCTATCTGCTATTAATCGTCTTGATCTTTTATGTTTAATTGACTTAGCTATTTTCAAAACAGCTGAATGTATTCTTTTTTGTAAATCAGAATCAATTAGTTCTTTTAAATCTGTTTTCTTTTTGTTTTCTATGAAACTGGCAGTTATTTTAGACACTGCATTGCTAGAGGCTTCCATTTCGTTTTCGTTATTAGTCATAGATTTATTTGTTGATTCATTGTCAAGTGTACCTTGCTCCGGAGGGGCAAAAATACTTCGAGTATTAATTGTATCGTTATTTTTATTATCATTTTGTCTTTGGATATTTGTTTTTTTTCTTCCTTCATTTGTCCAGAAGGAATCGAATAATTCATCAAATTTTTCATATGTATCAAAGTTGTAACAATAAATTGATTTAAGAGCATTTTTCCATTCTTGTATTTTAGACAAATCAATATTTTGCAAACCATTAAGAGACTGAATTACCTGATCAAAGGAAGTATTAAAACCGTTAGCAAACATGTGATGACTAAAGTCTAACAACCTAGAAGTTTTAGACGACCTTAACAAAAATTTTGTAGGTTTAAGCATATTATACTTTAGCTAATTTCTGACTTGTTTCTAAAGAAATAATTGCCTTATCAGCTTCTGTTTTTAACAAACAGACCAAAGTTGAATGTAAGATTTCATGATTTTCAGATAAATCCTTTAATCCCAATCCTGATATAGCGGCAGCCCAGTCTAAAGTTTCTGCTATACCAGGTTTTTTTTCTAAATCTTCCATTCTTAAATTTTGAACAAAGCTAACTATTTGTCTTGATAATTCTAATTCAATGTTAGGCATTTTTTTTTGTAATATTTGAAGTTCAAGTTCTTTTTTTGGGTAGTATACATAATTATAAATGCACCTTCTTCTTAACGCATCAGACAAATCTCTAGTACTGTTAGACGTTATAATTACAATTGGCTTTGAAACAGCTTTTATTGTACCAAATTCAGGAATAGACACCTGAAACTCCGACAAAATTTCTAAAAGATACGCTTCAAACTCTTCGTCAGCTCTGTCGATTTCGTCAATGAGAAGAACAGGTGATTTTTTTTGAGTTATTGCCTTTAATAAAGGTCTTTCCAAGAGAAAATCTCTAGAAAATATGTGTTTATCAATATCTATTTCATTGTTACTTTTGGTTTCGTTAGAACGAATTGCAAGTAATTGTTTTTGATAGTTCCATTCATAAATTGTTGAGGTAGAATCAAGACCTTCATAACATTGTAATCTTATAAGACTAGTTTCATGCAATTTAGATAAAGCAATGGCGAGGGCAGTTTTTCCAATACCTGCCTCACCTTCCAATAGTAGAGGCCTACCAAGACTTGAAGCTATGTGAATACTCATAGCTAATTCATCTGATGCTATATAATCTAAATCATATAGATACTTCTTAATATTTTGCCATTGCATTTTTGTTTATCAGCTAGACTAACTATGAAGTCCAAGATCTTTAGCAATCTTCCAAACTCTCCAATGATCATGAGGCATATGTGCCTGTGTTAATCCAAATGGTTTAAAAGCGTCATGTACTGCATTTGAAAAAGCAGACACTCCACCTACATTAGGACTTTCACCTACACCTTTTGCACCTATAGGATGATGCGGACTTGGTGTTTCTGTATAATCAGTCTCGTAATTTGGTGTTTCCCAAGCAGTTGGGATAAAAAAGTCCATCAAAGTACCTGTCATGACATTACCTTGCTCATCATAAGAAATTTCCTGTCCCATAGATATAGCTAGAGCTTCTGTTAATCCACCGTGAACCTGACCTTCGATAATCATTGGGTTTATTCGAGTACCACAATCGTCAAGAGCGTAAACCTGTTTAATGTCACTAACCCCGGTGTCTACGTCAATTTCCATGACTACTACGTAGGCTCCGTTTGGATAAGTCATATTCGGTGGATCATAATAACTAACGGCTTCCAAACCGGGTTCTACACCAGGTATGGCCTGATTATAAGAAGCGAATGCAATCTCTTTCATAGTTTTGAATTTTTCAGGTGCACCTTTGACTGAAAATCTATCTACATCCCACTCTAAATCATCGTCGTGAACTTCTAGCAAATAAGCTGCAATCATTTGTGCCTTTGCTCTTATTTTTCTACCAGCCATGGCAGTTGCCGCTCCAGCAACTGGTGTGGAACGGGAACCATAAGTCCCTAGTCCATAAGGAGCGGTATCCGTATCACCTTCTTCTAATGTAATGTCAGAAGCTGGGATACCAATTTCAGATGCTAATATTTGAGCAAATGTGGTGGCATGACCCTGACCTTGTGATATGGTTCCTAATCTTGCTATAGCTGAGCCAGTTGGATGAATTCTTATTTCACAAGCATCAAACATTCCTAAACCAAGAATATCACAATTTTTTACTGGACCAGCACCCACTATCTCAGTAAAGTGACTAAGACCAATGCCCATCAACTTTCGTGATTTACCATCTTTAAATAATTGTAATTGTTTAGCCTGATCTTCTCTTAATTGTTTATAGTTTACTGAAGTCATAGCTTTTTGCCAAGCTTGATGATAATCGCCTGAGTCATATTCCCAACCAAGAGCTGATCTGTAAGGGAATTGATCTTTTTTGATAAAATTCTTAGAGCGTAGTTCAGCAGAGTCCATTCCAAGTTTCTGAGCAAGTACCTCAATCATTCTTTCTATAAAATACGAAGCTTCAGTCACTCTAAAAGAGCACCTGTATGCTACGCCACCAGGTGCCTTGTTTGTATAAACACCATCAACAGCTAAATAAGCAACTGGAATATCATATGAACCAGTACAAATATTCATAAATCCAGCTGGAAACTTTGTGGGATCAGCACATGCATCAAATGCTCCGTGATCAGCTGTAGTATGACACCATAAACCAGTAATTTTTCCTTCTTTTGTCGCTGATATCTTACCATGCATCCAATAATCTCTTGCGAAAGCAGTGGCCATTAAGTTATCCATTCTGTCTTCAACCCACTTGATTGGAACACCAGTTACAATTGAAGCAACAATTGAACAAACATAACCTGGATAAACACCTACTTTATTACCAAATCCTCCACCAATATCTGGAGAAATAATTCTAATGTTATGCTCTGGAATACTTGAAATTAATGACGCTACCGTTCTTACAGCATGTGGGGCTTGAAAAGTACCCCATACTGTAAGTTTACCATTGACTTTATCCATAGAAGCAACACAACCGCAAGTCTCAAGAGGACATGGATGTGTCCTATGATAATAAACCATCTCATCAGCAACAACTTCAGCTTCTTCTAATACTTTATTGGTTTCTTCCTTTTCACCTGCTTCCCATGTAAAAATATGATTTGGGTGTCTTCTGGCTCCATGGGCACCTTCTTTCTGATCTGCAATGTCTTCTCTTAAGATAGGTGCATCTTTTAATTCAGCTTTAAAAGGATCTGTTACTACTGGCAACTCCTCATATTCAACTTCGACCAAAGAAACACCATCAGCTACAGCATATCTGTCGTCTCCAACAACAAACGCAACTTCTTGCCCTTGGAATAGAACTTTGCCATCTGCAAGAACCATTTGTTTGTCACCTGCGAGTGTTGGCATCCAATGCAGACCTAATGGTTCTAAATCAGCTGCTGTAAGTACTGCATGAACACCAGGTAAGGCTAGAGCAGCACTTGTATCAATGTTCTTTACTCTTGCATGTGCAACTGGCGATCTTACAAAGTCACCAAATAGCATTCCTTTTAACTTTATATCGTCTACATAATTACCTTTACCTTGAGTAAATCTAGCATCTTCAACTCTTTTCCTAGAGGTACCAAGACCGCTTAATGCGCTTTTTCTTTCTTCTCTTGATGGGGTTTTTACGTCATCCATTATGCTATTTCCTTTTTTTCAACGTTAGCTTCATCTCTTATTTTATCTGCGGCTGCCATTATTGATTTAACAATATTTTGGTATCCAGTACATCGGCATAAGTTTCCTGAAATACCAAATCTAACCTCTTCTTCTGTAGGATTAGGGTTCTCTTGTAAAAACCTATATGACCTCATAATCATTCCAGGTGTGCAATATCCACATTGTAAACCATGATGCTCTTTAAACATTTCTTGTATAGCATGAAGTTTGTCGGGAGAACCTATACCTTCAACAGTCAAAATTTCAGCGCCTTCTGCTTGAGGGGCAAATACTGTGCAAGACTTTACTGATTTTCCGTTCATATCTATGGTGCAAGCACCACAATGGGATGAAGAACATCCTATATGTGCACCAGTATAATCTAAGTGCTCTCTAAGAGCGTGGACTAAAAGTGTTCTCGGCTCAACTGACAATGTCTCTTCTTTACCATTAACTGTCATAGTGACATTAATTTTTTCCATATCTTTCCCCTTAACTAGGTTCGTTCAATAGCTCTTGTAAGAGCCTTTTTAATTACAATACCAGCGACGTATTTCTTAAATTCAACTGGTCCTCTTTGATCAGCTACAGGATCACTTTGATCTACACAAGCTTCTGTGACTTGAGTTAATATGTTGTTATCAATTTCTTTTCCAAGTATTATATCTACGGCTTTATTACAATATACTGGAGTGTCTGATAAATTAGTTAATGCTATAGAAGCACTTGAACACATATTATTTTCGACTTTTAATATCACACCAGCTGCTGCAGTTGCGTAATCACCAATTTTTCTTTTTTGTTTTTCATAGGCATAACCACCTGATGGAGCGTCAAAGGAAATTGAAATAAGAATTTCATCATCTTCCCTAACAGTGAAATAAGCTCCTTCATAAAATTCTCTTGCTTTAACATCGCGAACACCATTAGAACCACTTAATTTATAAGTAGCGTCAAGTAGTTGCATTAAGCCAGGCATGTCATTCGCTGGATCACCATTAGCCACATTTCCCCCGATTGTACCAAGGTTCCTGACTTGGGGGTCAGCAATTTGCAATGAAGCTTCTCTTATAATAGGAGCTTTTTTAAATAATTCTTCATTATTTATCAATTCAACTTGAGTAGTCATTGCACCAATTGATATTTTGTTACCTGTAATTTCAATACCTTTAATTTCATTAATCCCAGACAAATCTATTAAATGTTTAATATCTGTAAGTCTTTGTTTCATCACTGGTATCAAACTATGACCTCCAGCAATTACCCTTGCCTCATCGCCAAAGTCTGACATAAGAGATACAGCTTTTTCTATATTATCTGGTTTATAAAAAGTGAATGCACTAGGTATCATAAA
>CABXSI010000035.1 GCA_902514865.1 uncultured SAR116 cluster alpha proteobacterium | reverse complement strand
CTGACATTCCTGATACATATAATTTAATTTTATTTTCTTTTAGAAAGTCAAGATGACTTTTTAAGTCACCAGTTCCCTGCCCTACAACTTCACCTTCTTTTTTAATGCTTAAGAGATGAACACCATCGGCTCCTAAAAAAATATTAACATCATTTTGGTTTTTATAAGCAGTAATAGCAACAAGCATTCCTAGAGTAGCTTTGTTTTTTAAATCAGGCCCACTGTGAATATGTATAAGAATTTTGGACATTTTTTTCCTTTCAATATGTAAAGATTAACCCATAATCTCAAAAAAACAATTATACAATTAAGATTATTTTAATAATTACCGAAATGTTAAAAATTAAGCATTAATTAAATTTTATTAATAATATTAACTTGTTAAATATATAAGTTTAGATTAAACACATAAATTTAAAAGTTTTTATGTTTACATTATTACTCTTAACTACACTTCCTTTATTTGGTTTGGTATTTGTTGGATTTGCTTTAGGTTAAATTTTCTTTATTTAACAACCAAGATGCAAAGGGTTTTTAAAGTTAATAGGCATATTAGTTGTCCCTACACTCGGTATAAAAATTATAGGAGAATTTAATTACCAACATATTAAATGGGATCTCTATTATCTTTATTTGTTAAGTCAATTTTTAATATATTTTACTGGTTTTTTTATTGGTAAATTTATTTTTAAGAGAAGCAACGCCGTGTCTCTTATAATTGGAATGACTTCAGCCTTTTCAAATCTTTTTTTTTTGTGTATCCGCTAGCTTTATTTGAATTTACAACAAAAGATATTGTACCAATTGAGACAATTATTTCAGCTGATTTTATTACAGTAGGATTAAGTGTCTTTGCATTAGACATTGCAACTCAAAAAGATATCAAAATGAAATCTGTTTTATTTAAACAATTTAAAAACCCTGCTTTAATGGCTTACTATTGGAATTAATAGTTTTTTTATTAAAAATTGATTTACCTTTGAGCTTATATAGATTGGTAGATTTCATATGCGATACTGGAACACCTTGCGCATTGATAGCGATGGGCATTTTACTATCCTATAAAACAAGTAGGGATCAGATTAAACTTTCATTAATTATTACATTTTTAAAGGTTCTTTTATTTCCAATTTTATTGTTTTCTTTTATTTTCTTGTTTGGACATGATTTAAATATTTCTAAAACAACAATGATGGTTGCTGCTGCTCCTATAGGAGCAATGGGCTTAATATTTGCATCTATTTATAATGTAAAAACTGACGCCGTGGTTAGAGCAGGAATTTTTACTTATATGTTATCACTTATTAGCATCCCAATAGTTGGAAGTATTACATAATCCAATTATAAACTACTGAAATATCTTATTGCCTATAATAATCAGATAAAATTAATTAATCACATTTGTTATTCAGAAGAGCGTTCCGCCCAGCCTGCAAAAATTTTCTCTAAAACAACAACAACATAATATAAAGCTATACCTAAAATAGCTAAACCGATTAAAACTGCAAACATAAGAGGATAATCAGCATTTGTTTTTCCACTATCAAAAAGTGCTCCCAAGCCCCTACCATGTGGTGAAACTATTTCCATTAAATTTGTACCAATAAAAGCTAAAGTGACGGCAACTTTTAAAGCACCAAAAAACTCTGGTAACGTTTTTGGTAAAGCAATTTTCCAAAATATCATTGATTTAGACGCACCTAAGGATCTTAAAATATCTCTATATTCAGGTTCTAGTGTTGATAAACCAATTGAAATAGATACTGCAATTGGAAAAAAAGAAATCATAAACGCAATTAGAATAGTATTTAAGTCATGTTGACCAACAAACATTAGAGCAATTATAGGAACAACTGTAGCCTTAGGAATGGCGTTAAAACCCACCAAAAGTGGATATAAAGCTTCTCGTAAAATTTTTGAAAGACCCATGATCATTCCAAGAAAAACGCCGAAAATTACAGCTAGAAAAAGACCTGCAACAGTCCTCCAAAGGGTATCCCACCCATATTGAAAAAAAAGTTTTTTAAATTTCCAAAATGCTGGCCAAAGATCTGAAGGTGAAGCCATTTTATAATTTGGCCAGCCATTAAACCAAACTACAAACTCCCAAAATAAGAGAAAAATAATAATTGCATAGAAGGGTATCAAAACTTGTCTCATTAATTTGTCGCCTGTTGAACCTGAGCAATTTCAATTTGTTTTCTAAGATTTTTTAACATTTCTATTGAATCAGGAGAAAATAAATTATCAAGTTTGGGATTTTTTAATTTTGGTATTTGCAAAGAATATTGATTAGTAGCAGGCCTGCCGGATAAGACCACAACTTCATCAGCTAAAAAAATAGACTCTCTAAGATCATGAGTAATAAGAATTCCGGTAAAAGGTTCCTCCCGTCTTAATTTATGCATTACTTGCCATAAGTCTTCTCTGGTGAATGCATCTAGGGCTCCAAATGGTTCATCTAAAATTAAGACTTCTGGATTATGAACTAGTGCTCTACACAATGAAGCTCTTTGACGCATACCTCCAGAAAGTTCAGACGGTTTTTTTTCTTCAAAACCCTCTAACCCAACTAAATGTAAAAGACTTTTTGCACGATCCTCTTTATCAACTTCACTTAAATCATTCGGAACAATTTCAAGAGGTAACATAACATTCTTTAAAATACTTCTCCATTCTAATAATACTGGATTTTGAAAAGCCATCCCTACAATTGATTTTGGACCAATAACTTTTTCTCCATTTAAATATACCTCACCATAGTCTGGCTTTAACAACCCTGAAATTAATTTTGTTAGTGTTGATTTACCGCAGCCTGAAGGGCCTACAACTGCTGTAAACCCATTTTTAGGAACAGTCATATTCAAGTTTTTTATAACAGGCAATAAACCCGTATCTGTCTTGTAGGTATGAGTTACCTTATCAATGATTATGGCATCATTGCCAATATTTGATTTCATCACTGAACCTTAAAATAAGACGAAAATTAATTCCGCCTTATTTTATAATGTATTGAAAATTACTTCAACTTAAACCCACCCTTTGGGAGATACATGTCAGTGAAATACAACTTAGCATTAGGCTTTGTCTTGTAATTATAAGTTTCACTCAACTGATTAATGGCTTTTTCAAAACGAGCATTATCAATATTGCCCATTCCATTTTTAACAACATAATCTGTCATAACATTACCAGACAGTGCCAATTTAAATCTCCTTTCTTCTAATTCCTTGTTAGCAGCTGGATTCCTTTTAGCTAGTGCTTCAATAGCAGAACTAGGGTTTGAAACTGCATCTTTCCAACCTTTACCAACTGCACCAAGAAAAGATTTAACAATACCAGCATTTGCAGAAGCAAAATCAGTGTTAACTATAATTGCATTACCGTATAGCATAAGTCCGTGGTCAGCCATTAAAATGGTTGTTATATCATTTTCTGGGACACCTAAACGAACTAGGTTAAGGTAAGATGAAAAAGAATATCCAGTTACCGAATCAACTTTACCTTCCGCTAACATAGGTTCACGTGTAGGAAATCCAACTGGTTCAACCTTGATTTTACCCATATTAAGACCATTAGCTTTTGCAAAGGATGGAAATTGAGCCCAAGCTCCATCTGGGGGAGGTGCACCTAAAACTGATCCAATTAAATCAGAAGGACCATTAATCCCTTTTGATTTCCTTCCAATGACAGCAAATGGAGGTTTATCATAAATCATCATTACAGCGATTACTGGTGCACCAGGATTTTGGTCTAAAAATTTTATTAATGAGTTAATGTCTGCAAAACCAAATGGGAATGCCCCAGTTGCAACCTTCGGAATAGCAGCTAATGAACCTTTACCAGGCGAAATTTCTACATCTAAACCAGCTGATTTAAAATAGCCTTTATCAATTGCATTAAAAAATGGAGCTGAAGGGCCTTCGAATTTCCAATCTAGGGTGAATGGAATTTTGGTGTCAGCAAAACTTTTAAATGATAAAAACATAAATAAAAATGATACTAAAAGTTTATACAATGTTTTCTCCTTTCAATATTAAAATTTGATTAATGTATATATTTATATCATTCGCTACAGCAAATTTCAGTAAGATAAAGTGTTTTTGTATTTATGATTAAAATTTAGACAGTTATTCTTTAAGATCATATTTGCCTATGTATGTTATTACAAAGCAATATATTTTATTATAATAACTTTAGAGGAGTATTAAATGGCTATTGTTTCGAGAAGAGTATTAAAACCAATTTTAGGTAAAGCTAAAGTAGCACTAGAAAGAGCCACTAAATATAAAGACATTATGGTTACTTTAGGTACAAAAGCTAGATTAGGTACATTTGTAGGTGGTGAGTTGAATGGTTGCATTCAATTGACAGCCATTTATCCAGACATGACTACAGCTACTAAATCATTTACTGAATTGAGTAAGAATAAAGATATTATTGATATGATGAGCAAAAGAGACGATGATCCTTCTGGTCATTTAATTGGACCAGAAGTTTACAGGACTATATATGGTGCGCCGTCACCAGAACATAGCATCTTACTATTAAGAGAATATGAAGTAGATAGAAAGTTTCTTCCTAAAACTATAGAATTACTTTCTGAGGTTGAAAATATAGGTAAAGACGAAGACACAAAAATTTTAGGACTATATCCAATAATTGCTGATAAAATGGATTCACTATACGTAGTATATTATTATTCATCGTTTGAATCTATGGGTGATATTATAGATAGAATTGGTATGTCCGAAGCTTTTCAAAATGTTGTCAATAAAGCAAACGAGATAGGAAAATTAAAGGCCTCTAATGTAATCAGGATGTTTTAAATTATGAAATTATAGATGAGCAGTATAAGACTGTTCGTCAATTTTAATAAAGTATAAAAAATTACTTCGTTATTAAAGGTTATATGTCTTTGAACTTAATTAATAGCAAAATAACTTTAAAAAAGCGTCCGGATCCATCTGTTACTGAAGACTTATTCGATTTTAAAACTGAAGAACTAAAAGAATTAAAAGACGATGAGTTGCTTGTAGATGTTAAATATGTCTCAATAGATCCTGCAATGAGGGGTTGGATAAGTGATGTTGGTAATTATTCTAAGCCTGTAGCTATAGATGAAACTATGAGAAGCTTAGGTGTAGGTAAAGTTATATCATCTAAGGACAGAGATTTTAACGAAAATGAATTTGTAGTCGGTTGGCTTGGCTGGCAAAAATATGCAGTGGTTAATAAAAGTGCAATACAAATAAAAGTTAATCCAAATGAAGTACCTTTATCAGCTAATCTTGGTGCATTGGGTCTTAATGGTATTACAGCTTATGCTGGTCTTATTGACATATGCAAACCTGAAAAAAAGGAAACTATAGTAGTGACAACTGCTGCAGGCAGTGTTGGTTCTGCTGTAGGTCAAATAGCTAAAATATATGGATGCAATACAATAGGATTTACTAGTTCTGATGAAAAGGCAGAAATTTGTAAAACAGAATTTGGTTATGATGAAGTAATTAATTACAAAAAAACTGATAATTTATCATTTTGTCTTAAAAAAATTGCGCCAAATGGAATAGATTGTTTTTTTGATAATGTGGGTGGAGATCAGTTTGACGCTGTCATGGAAAATTTAAACATTAATGCCAGAGTTGTAATTTGTGGAACTATTGGTATGCCTTCATACCCTATACCAATTGGTCCACGTATTAATCGAACCTTACTAGTCAAAAGAGCTAAAATAGAGGGTTTGTTAGTATTAGACTACTTTAATCGATATAAAGGGATATACGATCAATTAGCAAAATGGTTTAAAGATGGTAAATTGAAAAATAAAGAAGATATAAGTCATGGACTTTTCAAAGCACCTACATCTTTGGTTAAAATTTTAAATGGTCTTAATCTAGGAAAAAAATTGGTTAAATTATAAGATTTATTTTTATTTTCTTTCACGCCAGGCAATATATGATGATGAACCTACTATAAGTAAACCTCCTAACCAAAGAGTTATAGGAGTACTTTCTGTAAAAACAGTATATCCAATAAGAACTGCCCAAATTAATTTTAGAAAATCCAATGGTAGTAAAATTGCGAGTTGGCCTCTTTTAAATGCGCTATTTAAAAGTGTTTGGGCTAATGTCCCCGAAATAGCTATAAAAAAAATAATTAAAAATTGATTTATATTAGGCATTGTTAAGTGAGGAAAAGCAACCACAAACGTTGGAGGTATCATTCCAACACCTGCATATAGCGAAATTGTAACAGCAGAGTCTGTTTCTGTTAGTTTCTTAATAAAAATCAGAGAAATTGACCAGATTAAAGCAGAAGAAAGAATTAAAAAGCCTCCTAAATTAAAAGAAAGATCAGGTCTTAAGACTATCATTGTGCCTAAGAAACCAACAAACAAAGCTATCATCCTTCTTATCTTTAATTTTTCTTTTAAAAATAAAAAAGCTAAGAAAGTTGTAAAGATTGGAACTGTTAGGTTTAGAGCTGTTACTTGAGAAAGCGATGTTATAGTTAAACCATAAAAAAAACATAACATAGCAACAGAATTAGTTATTATTCTATATAACTGAAACTTTGGTTGCTTAGTAATAAATACACCTCTACCTTCTCTAAACATCATTGGGGCTAAGACTAAAATAACAAGAGCACATCTTAAAAATGTAATTTCAAAAATATGAATTTCTTCAGATAAATATTTGGCTGTACTGTGCATTACAACAAAACAAAAACCTGATATTATCATCAAAATTATGGATATAGATGTGTTAGATAATCTATTAAAAAATTTAAACAATTAATGCCTTAAAACATATTAATGAAAATTAATTCTCTCATTTTTCAGAGAAAGCATCAAGTATCGGGCAGTTTGGTCTATCGTCACCATCACAACTATTTGCTAAATAACTTAACTCATTACGTAAGTATTTTAATTCTTTTAATTTTTTATCAATTTCACAAATCTTTTCTAAAGTAATTTTTTTAACTTCTTTACTAGACCTGTTTTCGTTTTCATATAAAGATAAAAGACCTCTACATTCTTCAATGCTAAAATTGAATTTTCTTGCTTTGCAAACAAATTTTAATTTTAAAACATCTTCTTCACTATATTCTCTGTAGCCCGTCAAATTGCTTTGTTTAGGCTTTACTAGTTCTATGTTTGAATAATATCTTACAGTTTTTACCGTTAGATCAGAAAGTTTTGAAGCTTTACCTATATTCATAAGTTTTTTCTTTATCTTCCCCTAGAAGTAAGATTTGGATTTTAACATGTGAGGGTTTTATGTCAACGCAAAGTACATTAGGTATTGACTGGTATTGCAAACACACTTGGTCTCAAGCTTCTAAAAATACATTTTGGTGCTTACTAGGTTGTTGTATTGGTGATTTTAGTACAATTGGATATTTTCAATTCATGGAAATAGACTGGCCAGTTTCCTTAATTATGACCCTTGCGATTGTAAATGGTATTATTACATCAATTATTCTTGAAACAATTATTCTATCAAAACAAATGTTATTTAAATTAGCTTTTAAGACAGCTATTGGTATGTCTTTAGTATCAATGATATCTATGGAAGCTGCTATGAATTTGACAGATTTCATATTAACAGGTGGAGCAATTCTAACTTGGTGGGTAATCCCTTTTATGCTTTTTGCAGGCTTTATTACTCCTTTACCTTATAATTACTGGCGTCTTAAAGCTCTGGGAAAGGCCTGTCATTAAAAGTATGTTTAAGTCAACTTTCTTTTTCAATTTTCTCTAAAGCTCTTTTGAGCGAAGAAATTACTTTTTCTTTTTTTAAGTTGTTAAGATCAACTGCCAAACTAAAGCCACTATATTCCTCTTTAATTATTTTCTGTTTATTTTTATTATTTTTGTATGAATCGATAACTTCATATGTCTGGACCTTATAAACTAAGCCTTTAATATTAATTTCCTCTTTTTTTTCACAATTAATTTGGTTTTTTACTAATTCATGAGTTTCGTGAGAAATTAGAATTTGGCCTACATTAGCATTTGACTCAAGACGACTAGCTAAATTAACTTCTCCACCAATAATAGTATAATCTAATCTATCTTCAGAACCAAAATTTCCCACGTTACAATAACCAGTATTTATGCCAATTCTAATTTCTAAGGGTATTGATATCCCTTCATTTTTCCAAATCGTTCTGAGAAACCTCATGCGATCTTGCATTTCCAAGGCCATGAGAACACATGCGTTTGCATCCTCTTTAACACCGTTTGTTTCAGGGTCTCCAAAGAAAATAAGGATTGCATCTCCTACAAATTTGTCTATGGTTCCACCATGCTTTAACGCTATTTTGGACATTTCATTTAGATAACTATTTAATAAATAGCTCAATTCTTCTGGCTCTAACCTGTCAGTAAGTTCTGTAAAACCTTTGATATCAGAAAAAAATACTGTCAGTTTTTTTCTATAAGCTTCTATTTTAACATTTTTTTTTCCTGAAAATATTGACTCATATACTTGAGGTGACAAATATTTGGAAAGTTTAGTTGTTAGATTTTCAATCTTTGCTTGAGCTTGAACCCTAAGTGTTATATCGACTACTGTCCATAAAACTTCATCCGCATCAACTACAGGATCTCCTGCAATACTAAACCAAATCGTTTCACCATCTTTTTTTTTAAAAGGCCAATCTAAATTTACTTTTTTTTTGCTTCGTACTTGGTTAAATGCTTTTTCTCCAAATTCTTTGAACGTTTCAGTTGAGATGTGAATAATCTCAGCACTTTTTCCAATAAGGTCTTTTTTTGAATAACCCAAGATTTCACAAAATTTTGGATTAACTTCGATTAAGGTTCTTTGTTTATCTACAATCATAATACCAACACTAGTATTATAGAAAACTTGTTTAAACCTTGAAGATATATCAAATTTTTTAATCATATGGAGCACCCAAAAATTTTGTTCCTAAATTTATTAGTGATTTGGGATATAATATATTGATAATGGATTTTTTTTTAAATAATAAAATCAATGTATGTAGAGCAAATCAACAAGGTTACTTGGGTAGTTAAGCAATCATTATTTTTGAGATATTTATAAAAAGTTACTTAAACTGAAACTTAGCACCAACGTTTAGAAATGAAACATTTTCACTATCTAACTTATAATTGTCATAACCAGCAATTAAAGAAAATTGTTCATTTAATTTATATTCAGCTCCTAATCCGTACATAGTATCAGATCCATCTGTTGTGAATGAAGCAGACGCAGTTCCTACAGAAATCTCTAGATCTGTTTCCCAACTGTGAAATCCTGCTTTTACAAAAAAATTAGATTTTTCACTAATATCAAAGTCGTATTTAGCAGCCAAACCAATACTTGTTGAGCTAACTGCAAGAGTTGCTGAGGTTATAAATTGATATGTTGTACCGTCTATGACAAACGTGTCACCATTATCACCAGCTAAACTTGCTTCACCTAAATCTGAATAAAAACCTTCAATAGAAAGATTTTCATTAATTTTTTTTCCAAAGAAAAATGAACTTGCTGAACCGTCTTCATCTAAATTTGCACCATTTACCGCCGTTACACCTGAGTCAATATTAGTTGACCCTGTTAAAAAACCACCATAAAATCCGTCAGCTTTAGCAGAAA
>CABXSI010000034.1 GCA_902514865.1 uncultured SAR116 cluster alpha proteobacterium | reverse complement strand
CTTCAAATAAACCATCTAAAAAAGCTTTTATATCGTGTAAAAAAGCCGTAAATACTTGGGATTTAGACTATGAATTAGTGGGTTCCAGTCAATTTAAAATTGGGTGCGTTTCTGATGCGGCAACTCATTTGTTTACTTATTGTGGGGCGGACTATAATTGGAGGACTGAATATAGTATTGGTTCAGCCGCTCTCGATTATTCAGTTAGATATTTTAAAAAAGCACCTCTTGGTATGGCTGTTACCATGCATACTAATTTCACTAAAATTGGTAATAAATCTCTTAAATTCATCCATCATATGGTTGATGACGCTTCTGGTGACGTTTTAATGGATATTGAGATAGTAGCAGTCTTATTTGACTTAAAAAAGAGAAAATCTATTGAAGTTCCTAAAAATTTTAGAAGTAAGGCGTCTATTTTGTTAGTCAATAATTAAAAGTTGCTTAAAAGTTTAAATCTGTCTCTGTGATAATCGCTATCACCCATTAAATGATCTATCATTATAAGTCTTTTTGCATAATGCGCTGCAGAATATTCCCAAGTCATTGCAATTCCCCCATGCAATTGAATTGTTTCTTCAGCAATTAATTTACCAACTCTACCGACCAAATTTTTTGCAGCTGAAATATTTTTATCTCTTGTTAAATCGTCTGTTTCAAAAGTGGATGAAGCTAACATTACTGCTGATTTTACTTGTTCTATCTCAAGCATCATATCAACCATCCTATGTTGAATACTTTGGAAAGCTCCAATAGATTTACCAAATTGTTTTCTTGTCTTCAAATAATCAAGTGTTAAATCAAAACAAATTTGCATAATACCTAAAGCTTCTGCTGACAAAGCTAAGGCACCTGCAGAATTAGCTTTGATAATGCATTTTAGAGCATTTTCATTTTTTGCGAGTAATTCACCTTTTGAATTTTCAAAAGTGAGCTCTGTAGACCTATAACCATCTATTGTATTATAAGGCCTTTTTAAAGTTTGGTCATTATCAACTAAAAATAGTCCTATCCCGTCCCTGTCATTTACATCACCATTTATTCTTGCAGAAACAATGATTTTGCTAGCATCATCTCCATTCATGACAAATGATTTAGTTCCATTAATATTCCATTCATCATTTTTTAAATGAGCGTTAGTCTCAATGTAATGATCTTCATACCTATTATTCATTTCACAATGGGCAAATGATATTAATAAATTACCTTCTATTATGTCAGTAATTAAATCATTTCTTGGATTTGATATTGAAGATAATACAGTACTAGATAACACAGCTGATGATAAAAAAGGCTCTACACATAATGATTTTCCAACAAGTTCAAATATAATTGAAATGTCTTCTCCACTTCCACCCAATCCTCCAAACTTTGGAGATACTAGAGCACTAATTACACCTAAATCTGAACTTTCTTTCCAAAATTCTTTTGAATAACCTTCAGGTAAATTTACATTTTCGCTTCTTTTATCTATATTTTTATAATTACTGTTAAAAAACTTTCCAACAGTCTCCTGAAGCATTTTTCTTTCTTCAGATAATGTAAAATCCATATTTATTCCTATAAGCCAAATGATGCTTTTGCTACTATATTTTTTTGGATCTCGTTAGATCCGCCGTAGATAGATATCTTCCGCATATTAAAATATTGTTTTGCTATTGGGCCAGCATAACTAGGCCCAACTGGCATCTCATTCCATCCTTCGTCAAATTGCTCTGGTAAATAAGGAAGCGCTTGTGGTCCTAGTGCTTTTCTGAGTAACTCGGTTGTTTTTTGTCTTACAAGCGTCCCTTTGATTTTAAGTAATGAACTTTCCATTCCAGGAGCTTTTCCTTCTGCGGCAGCACTTACTGTTCTTAAATTGAAAATTTCCATAGCTAATAAATCTATTTCTAGTTCAGCAATCTCAGAAGAGAAAATAGGATCTTCAATTAAGGGTTTGCCATTTTTTAAAGATCTTTTAGATATCATTTTTAAGTGATTTAATGCTGATTTTGAATAAGGGACACCAGCGATACCAGTTCGCTCAAAAGTTAATAAATATTTTGCATAAGTCCATCCTTCATTTTCTTTTCCAACAATATTTTTTTTGGGAACTTTTACATTTGTAAACCATACTTCATTAACTTCATGTTCACCATCTAAGGTGATTATTGGTTTTACTTCGACCCCAGGAGTATCCATATCAATCAATAAAAAAGAAATTCCAAGTTGCGGTTTTGCATTTAAATCTGTTTTAACTAAGCAAAATATTTTATCAGCATGATGACCAAGAGTAGTCCAAGTTTTTTGGCCATTAACTAGATAGTGATCACCTTTATCTACTGCTGTTGTCTTTAAACTAGCTAGATCCGAACCAGCACCTGGTTCAGAGTAACCTTGTGCCCACCAATCCTCATTACTTAAAATTCTAGGAAGATAATAATTTTTTTGTTCTTCAGTTCCAAATTCTATCAATACTGGACCAAGCATATTAACTCCAAAAGGTACAATCCTAGGAGCAGAAGCCTTAATTATTTCTTCTTCAAAAATATGTTTTTCAATTGCGTTCCAACCTGTTCCCCCATATTCTTTAGGCCAATGCCATGCTAACCAACCTTTAGCAGTTAGGTTGTTCATGAATATTTCATAATCCTCTTTAGTTAGTCTTTGATATTTCTTAACTTTTTCGGAAAGAGATTTGGGAAGAGTTTCATCAAGCCAATCTTTCACTTCTTTTCGAAAGTTTTCATCTTTTTCGGAGTATTCAAAATTCATTTTTATTACCATTCAGTTTAATTTATTTTTAGTGTATAAATGATATTATATATTTAAAAAGAATTTAAACAACATGAAAGCTCAAAATGCAAATCAACAAAATAAAAACAGAAATTGCAGAAATGTTATCAGATGTTTTTGATGGAGCTACAATTATGGTTGGAGGTTTTGGAGAAGCGGGAAGCCCAATAGAACTTCTTCATGGTTTGATTGATCATGGAGCTAAAGATCTCACTATTATTGCTAATAACTCTGGAAATGGACGAGTTGGCCTTGGTGCGTTAATTGGTCAAAAACAGGTTAAAAAAGTAATTTGTTCATTTGCTAGATCAGCCAAAGGTATAACTTTTCAAGAACTTTATAACAAGGGTGAAATAGAATTAGAAGTTGTCCCACAAGGCACTTTAGCAGAAAGAATTAGAGCTGCGGGATCAGGTATACCTGCATTCTATACTGCAACAGCGGTTGGAACTCCTTTAGCAATTGGAAAAGAAGAAAAAATCTTTAATGGCAAGAAGTATATTTTGGAAGAGGCCCTCAATGCAGATTTTGCACTAATTAAGGCTGATGTATCTGATAGATATGGTAATCTGACTTTTAAAAAAACTGCAAGAAATTTTAATCCTATAATGTGTATGGCAGCAAAACAATCTTTAATTCAAGTAAGAAAACTTATAGAACCTCATCAAACTAATCCAGAAAATGTTATAACCCCAGGTATATTTGTAAAAAAGATAATTGAAATTGATAATCCTATTATTGAAACAAATGCAATTGAGGAGGGAATGATATATCCATGACAAAAAAAAATTTTACGAATGCAGAAAAGGGATGGGAAAGGGGAGTTATCGCTTCCAAAATAGCAAATGATCTTCCACACGCATCATATGTAAATTTAGGGATAGGAATGCCAGAACTAGTTTCACAACACATCAAAGATGATCGTGAAATCATTTATCATTCAGAAAATGGTCTTTTGGGAATGGGACCAACTCCTAACGAAAATGAAATTGATTTTGATTTAATTAATGCAGGCAAAAAACCAGTTACAATTTTACCTGGTGGTAGTTTTTGTCACCATGCAGATAGTTTTTCCATGATAAGAGGTGGACATATTGACTATTGTGTGCTCGGAGCTATGGAGGTTTCCATGAATGGTGATTTAGCAAATTGGTCCACCGGCAAAGGTATTCCAGCTGTTGGTGGAGCAATGGATTTAGTAGCTGGAGCCAAAAACGTCTTTGTAATGACCCAACATTTAACTAAAGAAGGGAAACCTAAGCTAGTTGAAAAATGCACATTGCCATTAACGGGGTCAGGAGTGGTATCCAGAGTTTATACAGATTATGCTATTATAGATATTACTAAAGAAGGTTTTAAAATTGTTGAAATAAATGAAAATTTATCAATAGAATATTTACAAACAGTTACTGAAGGCAGAGTTTATCAATAATTTTGTTTTAATCGTAATAAACAACTTGACCACTATTTAAATAATCTACAGCTTTTTGAGATATCTTAAGTCCATTAGACACTTTTTTATCCATAGCATTTTCAACCTCAACAATTCTTTCAAGCTTTTTAATTACTTCATCAATTTTATCAAATGGAACAACTGTAACTCCATCGGTATCAGCAACAATAATATCACCACTATTTATAGTTTTTCCTCCTATATCGATAGAAAAACCAATTTTTGAAGGACCACTATTATAAGGTGAATTTGGATTTAATCCTGTACAAAAACAATCTAAACCAGTTTCAATAATTCCATTTAAGTCTCTCATAGGTCCATCAGTAACAAGTCCTACTCCTCCATTATTTTTTATCATTCCAGCTATTCTGTCGCCGACCGCGGCAGTTCCTTGAAAACCACTTACACTATTAACAACAATGTCGCCTTCTTGTATTTCACTTAAAGCTATAGCCATTCCTAAAACGTCAGCAGCCCCGGAAAAAACAGTCAATGCTGGCCCCACTATATGATTTACAATCTTTCCAGGAATTAAAAGGGGTTTTATCGAAGGGTCTAATGCAGCGTAACCATCTAGTGCATCACATATAAAACCGGTTGGAACATCCTTGAAATAATTGAGTTGTTCTTGGTTGGGTCTGTTTCTGCTGGTAGGTTTTTTGATTTGTATCAAAGGAGGATTTTCAATCATTAATTATACTCACTTAATTTTATTTTTGATTTAATTAATAATTTAACTATAAAATATTTAATACACAACTTTTATAAACTTCAGGAGAAATCTTTGTCTAACCTAGTTGATAAATATCCAAGAGTTAGTGATATGGTTAATGTTGCAAAAAGGAGAATGCCACATTTTGCTGCAGAATACTTATTTGCTGGTACTGGTTATGATGAGGCTTTAGAAAATAATAGAAAGGTCTTTAACCAGATCTTTTTAGTTCCTCAGTATTTAAAGGGAACCGTAAACCCAAACTTAAAAACTAAGTTATTTGATTATGAATATGACGCACCTTTTGGAATGGCTCCTGTGGGAATGACTAGCTTAATGTGGCCAGGTGCAGAAATAGCACTATCAAAAATGTCCGTTAAAAATAATATTCCTTATTCATTATCAACAGTTGCGTGTGCTTCGGTTGAAGATGTTGGAAAACATCTTAATGGTATGGGTTGGTTTCAGTTATATCCTCCTGCGGACAAAGCCATAAGAAATGACTTATTAAAAAGGGCAAAAAATGCTGGCTTTAAAACCTTAATTGTTACTGCCGACATACCCGCATCTAGCAGAAGAGAGAGGCTTAGAATGGCAGGGGTGTCAGTACCACCTAAAAATAATTTAAGAACTTTCTTTCAAGCAGCAATATGCCCATCATGGTCAATTGGGACGCTTATAAATGGTATTCCTGCATTTGGGACTATGGATCAATATAGTGATGGTAGCTGGCATGGAAACGCAAAGTCTAAAGCAGGCTTTGCTGGAAGTCAGATGCAACGTTATCTAGATTGGGATTATCTAAAAGAAGTGAGGGATTTATGGAGCGGTCCAATTATTCTTAAAGGCTTAATGGATATTAACGACGCAATTCAAGCTAGTAAAATTATTGATGCTATTTATATTTCAAATCATGGAGGACGACAAATTGATATTGCGCCAAGCCCATTACAAGTATTACCAGAAATTAGAAAAAAACTAGGGTCAAAATTTCCGATAATTATAGATTCAGGCTTTTACTCTGGTCAAGACATAAGTAAAGGCTTAATGCTTGGTGCTGATTTTATAATGACTGGACGACCATTTATTATTGGTCTTGCTGCATTAGGAGATAAAGGAGCTGATCACGTACATGATATATTAAAAGACGAACTTTCAAATGTAATGGAACAAATTTGTTCGAAGAATATCAAAGAATTGAAATCACAAAAGGTAGTTCTTGGAAATGATTTTTATTTGAAAAATCCTAATCAAAAATTATAGTGAGTTGAAGCGCTTCCCAGGCAATACCATCTCAGACCCAGTTTTAATATGAAGTAAAGCAGGAAGTTTATTCTTATTTGCCCAGTTATTAGCGTTCACAAATAATTCATAAAAATCTTCGGTATTTTCAACTGTATAACCTTTGCCTCCCATGGCGTTGGCTAAATCAGAAAAGTTTGGGTTGACTAATCCAGTATGTTTATAATTTCCTTTATAATGTTTATGCTGATGCATTCTAATTGTTCCGTACATTTCATTATCTACTACTAATACAATTACTGCAGCATTATATTGAACGGCTGTAGCATATTCATTTTCAGTCATTTGAAAACATCCATCACCTGCAAGGGCTATAACCATATTATCAGGAAATCTTAATTTAGCTGCTATTGCAGCTGGCAGTCCGTATCCCATTGAACCAGAAATTGGTGCAAGTTGCGTCTTAACTTTTGTAAACCTAAATAGTCTATGACCCCAAACAGCATAGTTGCCAGCCCCATTAGTAATAATTGTATTAGGATCTAAATGTTTTCTAAGAGTTCTAAAAGCTGATGTTAGGTCAACACCTGAATTAGGAGCTTCTAAAGGCATATCGCCCCATTCAATATATTCTTCGTGAGATTTAAATGCATTAAGTTCATTATTAGAATTGGGTTTTGTATTTAGACCCTTTAATGCGTTGTTAAGTATGTTCACAAATGCTATTGGATTTGATACAATTCCAAGATGAGGTTTATAAATTCTTCCTATTTCCTCTGAACCTGGATGAATATGAATAAACTTTTTATTATGTTCTGGAATACCCAACAATGTAAAACCTTGCGAAGGGTTTTCGCTTAATCTACCACCTAACAATACTAGATAATCACTATTATTAATTCGATCGATTAATTTTGGATTAACACCAAGCCCGAGATCACCACCATAATTTTTATGTAAATTATTATAATAACTTTGTCTTCTATGAGATGTAATTATTGTTAATCCAAGCATTTCAGAAATAGATATTAAATCTTTTTCAGCTTCGTGAGACCATATTGATCCCCCTAAAACAACAATTGGATTTTTAGCTTCTTTTATTTCTTCAATAAATTGTGCAAGATCCTTTGTTGTAGGAGCAGACATCAATTGATCAATGAACTCTAATGGTTTTTTATCTGTTTTTTCAGTTAGCATGTTTTCTGGTAATGCTATTATAACAGGTCCAGGTCTTCCTGACATAGCTGTGTGATAAGCTCGTGAGAAGATTTCTGATAATCGGTCAGATTGCTGAACTTCAATTACTAATTTTGCCATACCACCATAAAATTGTTGATAATCAACTTCTTGGAAAGCGTCTCTGCCATACATTTCCTTACCAATTTGGCCTACAAATAATATCATAGGAGTACTATCTTGCTGCGCAATATGTATTCCTGATGCAGCATTTGTAGCTCCTGGACCTCTAGTTACAAAAGCAATGCCAGGCCTGCCAGTAAGCTTACCATCGGCTTCAGCCATCATTGACGCCGCGCCTTCGTGTTTACAAAGAATTGTTTCTATAGATGTTTCTTGGAGACCATTCATTACCGAAAGGTAGCTTTCGCCTGGAACGCAAAACACTCTATCAACTTTTTGTTTTTCAAGTAATTTTACTAAGAGTGATCCAGCTTCTTGCATTGTTCATTCCTTAAAATTTTTTAAATATGGTGAATTAGAGGGTATCATGTCTTCACTAATAGGTAAAATTAGCTCGTGAAGTAGGTGTGAAGATAAAGTTTTACCGTGTCTATCAAGTCTTAAGGAGCTATTAACACCACCCCCAAGAGCACTTTGAATTACAAAATTTAATGCTTTTAGAGATGGAAGTTCAAATCTTTTAACTTGAGTTGCACCTAAATGCCTGAAAATATCCAACACTCGTTCTTCAGTAGCAAGATCATTTATAACCTTCCATCCACTATCTAAATAAGCAATAAGTGAAATATTAGATACATCTCCTTTATCACCAGCTCTAGCATGAGCAATTGCATGAACAGGTAAGTCTAATATAATCATAATTGCCTCGAAAGAATCTTATATAATTTTAATTTGAATGTTGGGGTCAACAATGTCTCTGTTAACTAAAATAGATGCAGTTGATGATTGAGGTGTAACATAACCACGTCCTCCACCTCCAGCAGCAGGTCCACAACAATATAATGACATGACTTCATCAACCATTTGTTGTGCTTGATCTTTTTTAGGATATATTGCGGAAGTTCTTACTCTGTAATCACCATTTTCAGGAAGATGATAAGAAGATGTTTCATCCATAGAATAATGAACTGATCCAGCACCAATAATTTCAACTCTCAACTGTCCTTGTAATCCTAAAATTTGAATTCTTTCACTAATTACTTCACCTGCAAGTTTTGCTCGTGCAAGTGCGTTAGGTCCCGCATAGCTTATTTCAGCTTCACCCATAAATCCATTATCACAACAAATAGTAGCTTTTAGTTTTTCAGGAGATTTTTTACCTCTCCCTCCTTTAACTAAAATTCTATTTTCTCCATTGTTTTCTAAAGTTAAACTTGTCATATCAGCTGTTACATCTGGGACTAAGTAATTAGAAGGATCATGTGTCTCGTACAACAATTGTTCTGTAACCGTTGCCTCACTGACTAGACCACCTGTTCCATCAGGTTTTGTAATAATAAATGAACCATCTTGATTAACTTCTGCTATCGGAAAACCAACGTTAGCCAGATTAGGTACGTCTTTGAATCCAGGGTCAGCAAAATAAGCTCCAGTTACTTGAGCTCCACATTCTAGAAGATGGCCACAAATTGTACCTGAGCCAATCAAATGTAATTCATTTTCTTTCCATTTAAATTCGTATAATAAGGGTCCTAAGGCAAGAGCACTGTCAACTGTTCTTCCAACAATTACAATGTCAGCACCCATCTCTAAAGCTTCAGCAATGGGTTGAGCTCCAAGATATACGTTAGCTGCAGTAATTTTGTTATTAGAAAAATCCAAACCTTCCATTGTTGGACTATTTAGTATTTCATCGTTAGACATGTATTCTAATAAATCATCACCTAAAACAACACCAATTTTAGGTTTTTTAGTATTTTGTTTTTTTGCTATTTCAAGTATTCTTTTAGCCGCTCCCATAGGATTTGCAGCACCAATATTTGAAATTATTTTTATATTATTTTCGAGGCAATCATCAAGAATTGGACTTATGTAAGAATCTAAAAATGGTGAATAACCCTCCTCAGGATTTTTTAATCTAAATTGTTGGGCTATAGCAAGAGTTCTTTCTGCAAGGACTTCAAACATTAGATATTTAGGAGCATTTATTTTTTTGAATTCGTTTACAATTGGAATTGATGCATCAAATCTATCACCTGAAAATCCAGCGCCACAGCCAATAAAAACTTTTTCTGTCATAATAAAATCTTCTAATAAAAAACTTTGATTTTTGTATTTA